>DATCYE010000217.1:0-2357 GCA_036570485.1 Pusillimonas sp.
ATGATCTTGAGCCAGCGATTGCGCTCCCGACAGCCCTGATAAATATTGCCGCACTACCTTGAGCTTGAATCGCTCGTCGTATTTCGCCATGAAAAACACCCCAAAGGTTGGATCAATGTCCAACTTTTGGGGTGCAGTTCAGCTGCGGCCATTTTTACGTTTGTGTCGCCATCGGTGAAAATTAAGGCATTGGCATCGATGAAATCCAGGGCCTGATCGGCAACGGTCACTCAGGCGGATTCGCGATTAGCCTGAATGCCTGCGCCGCGTCGCGATCCCAACCAATACCCAATGATCACCACAAACAAGGCGCCGCCTGTCTCTATGGCAATCTTGGCCGGCCCTTCAATCGCGCCAAACTGCTTGATCACAGCCACGTCGGTCACCAGCATGCCGGCCGCTATCCAACCCAGCAGGCCCGCCCCCAAGGTAACAATAATGGGAAAACGGTCCAGCAGTTTCAGCAACAAAGTACTGCCCCAAATAATGATGGGAACGCTGACCAGCAGGCCGAAAATAACCAGTATCACCTGATGATCGGCGTGCGCGCCCTGCGCGGCGGCGGCAATGGCCACCACATTGTCCAGGCTCATGACAAAATCGGCAAGAATAATGGTTTTAATGGCGGTCAGCAGCGTACTGCTTCCTTGAATATCGTTGGAGTCATCGTGCGGTGCCATCAGCTTGATGCCTATCCATAACAACAAGGCGCCGCCCACCAGCTTGACGAAGGGCAGCACCAGCAGCGTCAGCGCAAAAGCGATCAGCACCACCCTAAGCGCTATAGCCCCGCCCGTTCCCCATAAAATACCTTGCATGCGCCGCTCGGGCGGCAAGTTGCGACAGGCCAGGGCAATCACAACCGCGTTGTCGCCGCCCAGCAAAACATCTACCATGATGATCTGGAATACCGTGATCCAGCTTAAATGCTCCAAAAACTCCACCATGCCCAGCTCCATATAAAGACGGCTTGCCGGCACCGTGATGCGCCCGCAAACTTGCTCGTATTACGATATATTTCCATGCTACATCCAGGCTTGCGACAAGGCCTGCAATAACCCTGATGCAACCCGGGGCTTTTATGGAACCGCAACACATGAACCTACTGCAGGGGCTTTCCGCCTTCCCGATCACACCAGCCGACGAGCACGGAATAGTCGACACCGACGCCTTGGGTGGTCTTGTACACCGTTTGGGACAGGCAGAGGTCAACTCCATTTGCGTTTTGGGCAGCACGGGTACTTACGCCTACCTAAGCCGCCAGGAGCGGCAACGCGCTATTCGAGCCGCCCTGGATCAGGCAGGCACAACCCCCGTCATGGCCGGCATCGGCGCCTTGCGCAGCGACGAAGTCCTGGCTCTGGGCCGCGACGCGCAAGAAGCCGGCGTCTCAGCGGTATTGCTGGCGCCCGTTTCGTACACGCCGCTGTCCGACCGTGAAGTTTTCACTTTATTCGAAACCGTTGCCACACAGCTGTGTGTGCCGATCTGCATCTACAACAATCCTGGCACCACGCATTTCACCTTCAGCACAGAACTGATCGCCCGTCTGGCCACCCTGCCCGGCGTCATCGGCGCCAAGAATCCGGTATACGACGCCACCACGGTCGCCGAACAGCATGCCGCCCTGAGAGCTCGCGTACCTGATGATTTTTCACTGGGCTACAGTGCCGACTGGAATGCCGCCGAAGCTCTGCTGGCAGGCGGACAGGCCTGGTACAGCGTCGCCGGCGGCCTCTTTCCCGAAGCGTGTCTGGCCATCGTACGCGCCGCACAGGCGGGCAATGCCGACCTGACCCGATCGCTTAACGCCCGCCTGGAGCCTTTATGGGATCTGTTTCGCGAGCTCACCAGCCTGCGCGTGATGTACGCGGCCGCCAATAGCCTGGGCCTGACGCAAGCGGCACCGCCGCTGCCCATACTGCCGCTGTCCGGGCAGGATCATGCCAGGGTACAAGCCGTCGTGGAAACACTCGCGAGCATCAAGGCCGTCCCTCTCCAGGCATAAGCGGTCAACTTACAAAATACCCGCCGCGCCAAGCCACGCGCGGCGGCCGTCCGTATAAAATACGGGTGTTAAAAAATCTCGCTTCAAAGGAAAAACGTGAGAAAAGTTGTACGCGGCAAATTACACGGCATACGAGTCACCGGCGCCGACCTGGACTACCACGGCTCCATTACGCTGGACCCCGACCACTGCGAAGCCGCCGGCATACTCCCCATGGAGTTCGTGGATATCTGGAACAAGAATTCCGGCGCGCGCATCAGCACTTATGTCATCTATGGCGAGCGCGGTTCGCGCTGCTGCATTCTGAACGGCGCAGCCGCCCGCACCTGCCAGCGCGGCGACGAAGTCA
>DATCYE010000218.1:0-2079 GCA_036570485.1 Pusillimonas sp.
GCCAGCCGCGATTACGAGCGCAAGGATACGCGCCAGGAAGCCGACAAAGCACTTGCCGCCCTTAAGGAGCATGGCATGCAAGTGAATGTGGCATCGCCCGAAAGCGTGCAGCAAATGCGCGAAACGATTGCACCCGTCAACGAGCAGATCAAGCAGGAAGTAGGCGCCGATATCTGGCAGGCGGTGCAGGACGAACTGGCCGCCATCCGGAAGTAGTCGCGTTAAGGCTTAGGCCCCCTAGTCTTCCACATACCAGTTGTCTTCCGAAAGCATGACCTGCTGGTGGCCATAACCAGCCGGCATCATGGGGAAGCAATTTTCCTGCGACAGCACGACAACGTCCAGGAAAAAAGGGCCATCGTAGGCCATGCATTCGGCCAAGGCAGCATCCAGTTCGGCGGGGTCTTCCACGCGCGCAGCGCCCCAGCCAAACGCCTTGGCCAGCGCCACAAAGTCGGGCAGCGACGCGTTGTAGCTATGGCTGTAGCGTCCATCGTGTATCAGCTCTTGCCACTGACGCACCATACCCATGTGGCCGTTATTGCATAGCACCAGCTTGACCGGCGCCTGGTGCTGCGTGGCGGTGGCCAGCTCCTGGATATTCATCAGCACCGATGCGTCGCCGCTGACACACACCACAGTCTTGTCGGGATGCGCGATCTGCGCGCCGATGGCAGCGGGCAGGCCATAGCCCATCGTACCGGCACCGCCCGAGGTCAACCAACGATTGGGGCGCTTGAACTTGATGTATTGCGCCGCCCACATTTGATGCTGGCCCACGTCGGTGGAGATGATCGCGTCCAGGCCGGTCAGCCGGCGATCCAGGTTCTGCATCAGATGCTGGGGCAGGATGTGTTCGGCCGAGGGCTCAACCTTCAGGCATTCCTTGGCACGCCACACGGCAATACGCTGCCACCAATCGTCTAGCCGCTTGGCATCGTCCAGCTGCATTTGCGCGAGCTCTTTGCGCAAAGCACGCAACAGCGGGTAGCAATCGCCCACCATGGCCACGTCGGCCCGCACGACCTTGTTGATGGAGGCCGGGTCGATATCCAGATGGATTTTGCTGGCATGCGGGCAAAAATCCGACAGCCGTCCAGTGATGCGATCGTCAAAGCGCGCGCCCACACAGATGATCAGATCGGCATGGTGCATGGCCAGGTTGGCCTCTAGCGTGCCGTGCATGCCCAGCATGCCCAGAAACAAGGGATCGTCGGCCGGGAACGCACCCAATCCCATTAAGGTCAGAGTGCAGGGGGCGGCCATGTCCCGCACCAGGCTGGTAAATGCATGGCAGGCATCCACGCCCGAATTGATCAGCCCGCCGCCGCCGTAGAAAACCGGGCGCTTGGCATTGGCGATAAGGGCTGCGGCGCGCTTGCCGGCGGCCTCGGCCGCAGGGCTGGCGGTTTCAATACCGGCTGCGGCTTCCGGCGACTCGGTGACTGCCGGTTCGGGCACCAAGCCTATTTGCATGTCTTTAGGAAAATCCAGCAACACCGGCCCCGGGCGGCCAGAGGTGGTCAGGCGGTATGCCTTGGACACCACGCCCGCAACGTCTTCCGTACGGCGGATCTGCGCATTCCACTTCGTGACCGGACGCGAAATGCCTATGGCATCGCATTCCTGAAAAGCGTCGGTGCCGATCGCACCCGTGGCCACCTGTCCGCTGATGCACAACACCGGTATCGAATCGCACATGGCGTCCAGCAAGCCCGATGCGGTGTTGGCCATGCCCGGCCCGGATGTCACCACCACCACGCCCGGCTTGCCGGTGGAGCGGGCATAGCCTTCGGCCGCATGCATGGCGCCTTGTTCGTGCCTGACCAGCACATGCCGTATGCGCGGCTCGGAATACAGCGCGTCGTACAAGGGCAAAACGGCACCGCCCGGATAACCGAAAATGGTATCCACGCCATGAGCGATCAGAGTGTCGAGCAGGGTTTGCGCGCCGTTACGGCTGCTTGATTCAGTTGAAGTATTCACGGTGAGACGCTTTATTGCATAAGATATAGGTATTGCAGAAGTTTATTCTCTTTTCCCTATGGCTTCATATATAACCCTTTTATGACTCAAGCA
>DATCYE010000219.1:0-11111 GCA_036570485.1 Pusillimonas sp.
GCGGCTTGCCGCCTGGGCCGTTGGGGTCAAGAATGGCGGGTATCTTGTTGTTCGGGCTTAAGGAAAGAAACTCGGGCGAGGTCTGATCGTTTGTATCGAAGCTGACCAGGTGGGGCTCGTAGGCCAGGCCGGTTTCCTCCAGCATGATCGACGCCTTTACGCCATTGGGCGTGGGCAGCGAATAAAGCTGGATACGTTCAGGGTGCTGGGCTGGCCATTTCTTTGTGATGGGAAAGACAGACAGGTCGGACATGTGTTTCCTTAATGAGTACGGGTTTACATCAATATAGCCCAGGGCCGCGTCATCGCATTTCTTGCGCGTATCGCAGGCGGGCTTCTTCTTCCAGGCGCGCGTCTTCCAGGTCTTCCATCAGGCTTTCCATGTCGACGGGACGGGTGTCGGCCTCGACGTGGCCGGTAAGCGGGGTGTCGACAGTCAACTCGCCTGCTTCAAACAAGGCCCATATCTCCTGGCCGTAATTGGACGCAAGAAGCGCAGGTGCGTATTGGCCGAAGAATACGGCCAGGTTGTCGACGTCGCGCTTGAGCATTTCGGGGGCTTCGTTGTTGCCGGCGGCGTCAACCGCTTGGGGCAAGTCGATAATCACCGGGCCATCGGCGGCCAGCAGTATGTTGTATTCCGACAGGTCGCCGTGGATCACACCGGCGCACAACATGCACACCACTTGCCTGAGCAATAGCGCGTGCAGCTGCAGTGCTTGCGCCTCGGTGAAGGCCACGTCATTCAGACGCGGGGCAACGTCGCCGGCTTCGTCCACGACCAGTTCCATCAGCAGTACGCCATCGGTGCAGATATAGGGCTGGGGTACGCGCACGCCGGCATTGGCCAGGCGGAACAGGGCATCGACTTCGGCATTCTGCCAAAGGTCTTCCTGTATTTGGCGGCCATAGCGCGTGCCCTTTTCCATGGCGCGCGCCTGGCGGCTGTTCTGAACCTTACGGCCCTGCAAATAAGAAGTGGCTTGCCGAAAACTGCGCTGCTTTGCGTCTTTGTAGACTTTGGCGCAGCGGGTCGAGTCGCCGCTGCGCACCACATATACGGTGGCTTCCTTGCCGCTCATGAGCTGGCCCAGCACTTCGTCGATAAGGCCTTCTTTCAGCAGAGGCAGCAGCCGTTTGGGTGTTTTCAAGCAAACGTCCCGAACAAAGAATCCTGCGGATAGGTTGGGTACATGCCGACGGGCCGCGAAGAGGGCGCGGCCGGATGGCCGGAAAAACATATAAAAAGAATCATAGGGCTGATTATAAGGGCTTGGGCGCATGTAGAAGCCTGGCCAGGCGCCGCCTTCCAATCCAATAGGGCGGTTGAGCTTATAAGGTGGCGTCCAGCCAGCCTCGCAGGGCGTTGGAGACGCGCAGCACGGGTGCGTTCTGAAAGTCGCTGCGGCTGAGCACGGCCTCGCGCACCAGGCCTTCGTCCAGCAAGGCCTGCCGTTGCACCCCGGGCAGCAGGCCGCAGGATATCGGTGGCGTCAGCCAAGCGCCGTCGTCATTCCTTATATACACATTGCTGCGGCTGCCCTCGCACACCTCGTCCTTATCGTTGCAGTAGACGACATCGAAAAATTCCGGGTTTTCCTCCAGCCAGTTTTGCGCATCGGCATACCAGGGGCGGCGCGTGGTTTTATGTTGCAGCCAGAACGATTCAGCCTGCAAGGGCACGCTACGTAGGCTTAACCTGACCGGCTCGGGCGTGGGCGCCAGCGGATTCGACTCAAGCGAATAGCGCCCATCGGCGCCAAGCAGCAGGCGCAGGCGGTGGCTGTTATTGACATCAAGTTGACTGACATGCAGATGCAGGGCGGCATGCAGCGCTGCGCCAGGCCATGGGTAGCCCAGCGCTTCGCATGATGCTTCCAGGCGCTTTTGATGTCCGGCCAGCAAGGGCACATGACGGCCGGGTTGGACACGTATGGTTTCGATCAATTGGATGTCGGTGGCGGTCATTCAGGTTTAATAAGCTGCTAATGATTCTTCGGGCGCAACCGAGGGCGCTGCGTAGCCGGTATCCAGGATGCGCGCTTTCCACAGGCATTCCTCCCACTCCAGTTCGGCCTGAGAGTCGTGGACTATGCCGCCGCCTACGCCAAAAATACCGCTTTTGCCGTCGCTCATTTCTATGGTGCGTATGGCCACATTCAGCGAGCAATCGCCATTGGGGGCCAGCCAGCCCAGGCTGCCGCAGTACAGCTTGCGGGCGGCGATTTCCATTTCGGCGATTTTACGCATGGCTGCGATCTTGGGTGCGCCGGTAATCGATCCGCAAGGAAACAGCGCGCGCAGCAGCGCTTCCAGGCTGGCATCGGGCGCTTGCGCCGTCACGGTGGATGTCAATGTCCAGACGGACGGATAGCGCTCCAGCGTGAACAGGTTTTCAACCTGAACCGATCCTGGCGTGGCCAGACGGCCCAGATCGTTGCGCAATAGATCGACAATCATCAGGTTTTCGGCACGGTTCTTTGCACTGTTCAGCAGTTCTTGTGCTGCTTGCTGGTCCAGGGCTGGGTCGGCATGGCGCGGCGCGGTGCCTTTCATGGGGCGCACGGTTAGCGTGTCGCCTGCGCGGGCTACGAACAGCTCGGGTGAAAACGATAGGATGCTGCGCGCTCCGTCTTCGATAAAGGCGCCATGCGCGGCGGGATGCCTGGCTGCGATATGCCGGTATAGATCGCGCGGCGCGGTGTCGCTTTCCACGGCGATGGGGAAGGTGTAATTCGTTTGGTACAGTTCGCCGCGGCCTATGCTTGCACGCAGGCTTGCAATGCTTTCCAGGTAGCGGCTTTTGTTCATCAGTGGGCGGGCCCGCAAAAGGGGTGTGCTTGCAGGGTTTGGGGCGCACCACACCGGAACAGTGTGAGCTTGTTCGAACACCAGCGCGGTCAGACGCGGCCGCGTGCGAGCGCCAGCCGGTTCTGCTGTGACGGTGGTCTGCGCGCCCGGCAGCCCTTTGCGCAGCCCGGTCGGGCCATGTGCCGAAAAGGCCGGCTCCAGCCACTCTCCCAATTCATAATCCAGCAGCAGCGCAACCCAGCAACCTTGCTTTTGTGCATCGTCGATCTGGCGAAAGGCGGCCGGCAGTTCAGCCGCCGTATGCGCCGCGATGCGACGCACGAATCCGTTCATCTCCAGCGCCTGGCCGGACAGGCGGTTTTCAAAGCGGCACAGCATCACGCACCCGCTTTCAGGAATTCGTGCAGGACCGCGCCCGTGTGGGACTTGGCCCTTAAATCGATGACATGCTCGGGCGTGCCCTGAACCACCAACTGTCCGCCGCCGCTGCCGCCTTCCGGACCCAGGTCCAGCACCCAATCGGCTTCCGCGACGATGTCCAGGTTGTGCTCGATGACGACCACGGTATTGCCGGCCTCGACCAGCCTGTGCAGTACATGAATCAGCTTTTCCACATCGGCAATCGACAGGCCTACCGTGGGTTCGTCCAGTACGTATAGCGTGTGCGGTATGCGCGAGGCGCGTCCGGTTTTGATCACACCGTCGGTCAACCTGGCCTTGGCCAGCTCGGTGACCAGCTTGATGCGCTGCGCCTCGCCGCCCGACAGCGTGGGCGAAGGCTGGCCCAATGTCAGGTAGCCCAAGCCCACATCTTGCATCAATTGCAGTATGCGTGAAATTTTGGAATGCGCGGCGAAGAACTCAACGGCTTCGTCCACCTCCATTTTCAGGACTTCGCCGGCGCTCTTGCCGCGCCAGGTCACATTCAGCGTATCGCGATTGAAGCGCTCGCCGTTGCAGCCATCGCACAACACCTTCACGTCGGGCAGGAAGCTCATTTCTATGGTGCGCATGCCCTGGCCTTCGCATACCGGACAGCGTCCCTCGCCTGTGTTGAACGAGAAGCGTGTCGCCGTCCATCCGCGCACGCGGGCGTCACGCGTGTCGGCGAACAGCCTGCGCACGTCGTCCCAGAAGCCGACATAGGTGGCCGGGCAGGAGCGGGGTGTCTTGCCTATGGGGGTCTGATCGACCTCCAGCACGCGGTCTATGTGTTCCCATCCGGAAATGTCGACGCAACCATGCCATGCCGGCGCCTTGCGCTGCGTTACGGCTTGGGCAAGATTGTCCAGCAACACGTCACGCGCCAGGGTGGATTTGCCGGAACCGGATACGCCGGTGACGACGCTAAGCCGGCCTATCGGCAGGCTGGCCGTCACGTTGCGCAGATTGTGCAAGTGCGCGCCCTCGACCCGGATCATGCCGGTGTCGTTGTTGATGGGGCGGCGAGCCTGCAAGGGGTGCGGCAAGGGCTTCTTCAGGTAGCGCCCGGTGACCGAAGCCGGATTGTCCATCAGGTCTTGCGCCGTGCCCTGAGCCACCACCATGCCGCCCCGCACGCCCGCGCCGGGTCCGATATCGATAATGTGCGAAGCGCGCCGTATGGTGTCTTCGTCGTGCTCGACGACCACCAGCGTATTGCCGTGACCTTCCAGCGCGGCCAGCGCGTTCAGCAGTATGCGGTTGTCGCGTGCATGCAGGCCTATTGTGGGTTCGTCCAGCACGTAGCACACGCCTTGCAGGTTGGAGCCCAACTGAGCCGCCAGGCGTATGCGCTGCGCTTCGCCGCCCGAAAGTGTGGGGGCGGCCCGGTCCAGGGCCAGATAGCCCAGTCCGACCTCTTGCATGAAGTTGAGGCGACCCTGGATTTCGGCAAGGATGTCGCGAGCGATCTCGCCTTCACGGCCGCGGCTGACCAGGCCGGTAAAGAAGGATTGCGCGTCCGACACAGGCAGAGCCGCCAGTTCGGCGATGGACCGGTCGCGCCAGCGGAATGCGCGGGATACGGGATTCAGTCGTTCGCCGTGGCAGGCGTTGCAGGTTTCGGTATTGCCTTCGTACCAGGCGTTCCAGGCGGTTTCCTCGCCGGTCTGCTCGGCGTCGAAGCCGGACAATTGCAGACCCGTCCCGAAGCAGCCGGTGCACCAGCCATGCTTGGAGTTGTACGAGAACATGCGCGGATCGGGTTCGGGGAAGCTGGTGCCGCAGCTGGGGCAGGCGCGCTTGACCGAGAAGTGCTTTTGCTCCGGCGCGAGGCGCGGCCCGGCGCTGCGCCGCTCATCCAGCGTGGCGGCGTCGTTAGGCGTCAGGTCCAGCAGCACGCTGAAGCTGCCCTGGCCGTGTTCCAGCGCGCTGCGCACGGCTTCGCGCAAGGCGGGCTCATGCCTGGGGTCGACCACCAGGTCGGCCACGGGCAGTTCTATGGTGTGTTCCTTGTAGCGGTCCAGCCGGGGCCAGGGCGCGACAGGAATGAATTCTCCGTCGACCCGAAGGTGCGTATGACCTTTGCCTGCCGCCCATTTGGCCAGGTCGGTGTAATAGCCTTTGCGGGCGCTGACCAGCGGCGCCAGGATGCCGATGTGACGGCCCTTATAGTCCGTCAATATCTGCGCGACGATCTGTTCGGCTTTTTGCGGTTCCACCGGAATATTGCAGGTGGGGCACATCTGCGTGCCCAGCTTCACATACAGCAGACGCAGGAAATGATGAATCTCCGTCATCGTGGCGACGGTGGACTTGCGGCCGCCGCGGCTGGTGCGCTGCTCGATGGCGACCGTGGGCGGTATCCCATAGATTGCATCCACATCGGGCTTGCCGGCAGGCTGGACGATGGCGCGCGCATAGGCGTTCAGCGACTCCAGGTAGCGGCGTTGGCCCTCGTTGAAAAGAATGTCGAAGGCCAGTGTGGATTTGCCCGAGCCCGATACGCCCGTGATAACGGTAAAGGTGTCGCGCGGAATGCTTACGTTGACGCCTTTCAGATTGTGTTCACGGGCGTTGACGATGTCTATGCTTGGCGTTGTGCCGCGCCGGCGTTTCAAGAGGCTTTGCAGCGGGGTTCCCGAGCCGCCGTATTCGCCGGTCGGCTCGGCCAGCAGGCGGGCCTGTTGCGATTTGTCTTCGTAGACGATGGCACTGGTGTAGTCGGCCAAGGCCTGGCCGGTATGCGAAGCTGGAATCCGGGTAAGGTCTTCGGGCGTGCCGACTCCTACAATCTGGCCGCCCGCGTCGCCGCCTTCCGGACCCAGGTCGATCAGCCAGTCGGCCGCCCGGATCACATCCAGGTTGTGTTCGATGATAAGCAGCGAATGGCCGGCGGCCAGCAGCTTGCGGAAGGCGCGCATCAGGCGCGCCACATCGTCGAAGTGCAGGCCTGTGGTGGGCTCGTCGAACAGGAAGAGGCTGCCTTTTTTGGCGACTTTGGCCGAAGAGACGCCGTCGCGCGCGGCGCTGGCCAGGTGGCCGGCCAGCTTCAGTCGTTGGGCTTCGCCGCCCGACAGTGTCGGCACGGGCTGGCCCAGGCGCACATATTCCAGGCCGACATCGGCCAGCGGCGCCAGTCCCCATTGCACATCGCGCAGGCCGCTGAAAAAATCCAGGGCCTCGCTGATGGTCATTTCCAGAGCCTGGTCGATCGATGCGCTGCGGCCCAGGTGTTCAACCCTGACCTCCAGGATTTCCGGGCGAAAGCGCTTGCCGTCGCAATCCGGGCAGCGCAG
Organism: Pusillimonas sp.; assembly: GCA_036570485.1. GTDB lineage: Bacteria > Pseudomonadota > Gammaproteobacteria > Burkholderiales > Burkholderiaceae_B. The sequence goes on from DATCYE010000219.1 coordinate 6,531, forward strand.
ATAGACGTCCGACAGGAATTGCATTTCGACGTGTTCGAAGCCGGTGCCGCCGCAAGTCGGGCAGCGTCCGTCGCCGGTGTTAAAGCTGAAGGTGCCGGCGGTATAGCCGCGTTCGCGAGATAGCGTGGCCTGGGCGAAGAGCTTGCGTATGGCGTCGAAGGCGCCTACATAGCTGGCGGGATTGGATCGGGCCGTCTTGCCTATGGGGGTCTGATCCACCATGACGACCTCGGCCAATTGCTCGGCACCCAGCAGGCGGTCGTGCTCGCCGGGCGATTCAGTGGGCTTGCCCTGGTGCTTGAGCATGGCCGGATACAGGACATCCTGTATCAAGGTCGACTTGCCCGAACCCGACACGCCGGTGACGCACACCAGGCGTCCCAGCGGAATCGAGATGGAAACATTCGTCAGGTTGTTGGCCCGTGCGCCTGCCAGCAGCAGGCGGGGCGTGTTGGCGGCCACCGGCATGGGACGCGGCGCCTCGACACGCAGGCGGCTGCCCAGGTAGTTGCCGGTAAGCGTATCGGCATTGCGCAACTGCGCCGGCGTGCCGTCGAAAACTATTTGTCCGCCGCGCTCACCGGGACCGGGGCCGATGTCCAGAATACGGTCGGCGGCGATCATGACTTGCGGGTCGTGCTCGACAACCACCAGGGTATTGCCATTTGCTCGCCAGCGGTGCATGACTTCCACCACGCGATGCATGTCGCGCGGATGCAGGCCGATGGACGGCTCGTCCAGCACGAACAAGGTGTTCACCAGCGAGGTGCCGAGCGCCGTGGTCAGGTTGATGCGCTGGACTTCGCCGCCCGACAGCGTGCGGCTTTGCCTGTCCAGCGACAAATAGCCCAGGCCGACATCGCACAGGAACTTCAGGCGGGTGCGCACTTCATTGAGCAGCAGGTCGATGGCGGCGTCCAGGCTGGCACCGAAACTGATGTCGATGAAAAAGTCGCGCACGCGTTCGATGGGCAATCGCATCAGGTCGTGTATGCACAGGCCCGGCAAGGCGTCCAGCAGCTCGCGGCTCCAGTTTGCGCCGACGGGCATGAAGCGCGGATAGCGTCCGTCGCCATCGGCGTGGGTGCCGTTGCCCAGACGCCAAAGCGTGGCCTCGGGTTTCAGTCGCGCGCCGCCGCAGGCCGGGCAGGGCGTGTAGCTGCGGTACTTCGATAGCAGGACGCGCACATGCATTTTGTAGGCGCGCGATTCCAGCCAGTCGAAGAAGCGCTGCGCGCCGTACCACTGTGTTTTCCAGGCGTTCGCGCCGCCTTTCCAGTCGGGCGTGCCGTCGATGACCCAGCGCTTTTCGCGTTCGTCCAGGGCCTCCCATGGCGTGTCCAGCCGGACGTTGGCCGCGTCGGCATATTGCTCCATCTCGGCCTGGCACTCTTTGTAGCTGTTGGTCTGCCAGGGTTTGACGGCGCCGCCGCGCAAGGTTTTCTTTTCGTCAGGCACCACCAGGCCATAGTCTATGCCCATGACCCGGCCGAAGCCGCGGCAGGATTCGCAGGCGCCCAGCGGCGAATTGAATGAAAAGGTGCTGGGCAACGGCGTGCTGTATTCAACATCGCAGCTAGCGCAGTGCAGGCGGTTGCTGAAGCGCCATGCGGTTTCGACGCCCGATTCGTCTGTGGATTCGGGCATGGCATAGACCGCAATGTGTCCGTCGCCTTGCTTGAGCGCTGCATCCAGCGCCTCCATCACGCGTTGCGGTTCGGCCGTCCCGAAACGGAAGCGATCCTGCACGACATGCAGGACGCGCAGTTTTTCTGCCTTGGCGGCGCGCTTGGTCTTGCCCTTGCTTTTGGTGGCCGGCGGCGTGTGCAGCCGCGTCTCTTCATGGTGGATGCGCGTATAGCCTTGCTGATCCAGAAAACCTCGGACTTCATCCTCGGTGTAATTCGCAGGAATCACGACCGGAAAGGTAATCACCAGGCGGGGATCGTCGGGCTGGGAACGTACAGCCAGTTGTTGTTGTATGGATTGCGCGCTGTCGCGCTGCACGCGCTGGCCGCAGCATTGGCAGTACAGGCGGCCCAGCCGGGCGAACAGCAGCTTCAGATGATCGTTCAGCTCGGTCATCGTGCCGACCGTGCTGCGCGAGTTGCGTACCGGATTCACCTGATCGATGGCGATGGCCGGCAAAATGCCTTCGATACGCTCGACCTTGGGCTTGTCCATGCGATCCAGAAACTGACGCGCGTAGGGCGAAAAAGTTTCCACGTAACGCCGCTGGCCTTCGGCATAAAGCGTGTCGAAGGCCAATGAGCTTTTGCCCGATCCAGAGACGCCGGTCACGACCAGCAATTCACCGGTATTGATGTCGACATCAAGATTCTTGAGGTTGTTCTGGCGCGCGCCGAAGATGCGGATTTGTGAGCTCATGCCGATATGATAATCGTTCTTTTTAAGCAAGCCTCGAACACGTCTGTGCGCTGCATGTATGGACGCATTGGCCTAGCCCGGCACCTGCGTTTTTGTGTCCCGATGCCATTTTGGGGTAGAATCACGGGTTAACTGAATTTTTAGGGGCCGCGTGTTTGCGAGCCTTGCATGCAAAGATCGGAGATCATCATGGCAGAAATCAAACGTACGCGTCGTAATACCCTGGAACGCCGTTGCTTAGGCAAAGCGTTCAAGCGCCTTTTCGTGCGCGCGCCCAAAGGCGTTTTCAAGATGCTTGAAAAAGTGAAGCGCGCCTAATTCTTGCTTGCGGCGCCCTGGCTTTTTTAGGCCTGAAGCGTCCTGATTCAAGAGCCCGTATCAGCGGTTTGTATCAAACTGTTAGTATGGCAAGGAAACCGTAGATATCCAATCTACGGTTTTTTTTTGGCCTATCATGTCGACCGTAGAACAAATATATATAAAGAACACGACATGTCCACTTGGCGCCATCTTTTTACAGTTGTGACGCCCACCTATAATCGGGCGCACACTCTGGAAAGAGTGTATTCATCTCTGCGTGAACAGTCTTTCCAGGATTTCGAGTGGGTGATTGTCGACGACGGATCCACCGACAACACGCGCGCCATGGTCATGGGTTGGCAGCAAGAAGCCAGCTTTCCCATCCACTACATGTGGCAAAAGAATCAGCACAAGAAGACTGCATTCAATCGCGGTGTCAGGAAAGCCAACGGCGAGCTGGTGGTGGCGCTGGATAGCGACGACAGCCTGGATACCAATGCTTTGTATGCAATGGCGCTTGCCTGGGGTGAGATCCCGCTGCCGGAGCGCTCGCGCTTCGTTGCCATTACCGGTTTATGCGCCCGACCCAACGGGCATATCGTCGGCGATATGTACCCGAGCGATGTATTCGATGCGACCTCGCTCGACATGACCTTCAAGTACCACGTCAAGGGCGAGAAGTTCGGCTGCCTGCGCACCGACGTGCTGCTGCAGTTTCCATTTCCCGAAGAGGTCGCCGGCTTTGTTCCTGAAAGCCTGGTGTGGCGTGCCATAGCGCGGGCCGGCTACCTGACCCGTTTCGTCAATCAAGTCTTCAGGGTGTATCACGACAGTACCGATTCGCTGTCGGCTCAGGGAAAAGATAGCCAACAGCATGCGCTGGGCCTGTGGCTGCTGGCACAGGATACCGTGGTGGAATGCCTGCCCTGGTTTCGTTACAGGCCCCAGGCCTTCTTGATGGCGGCGGCCCGCTACACTCGTTTTTCTTTGCATCTGCGGCACAGCAGGCAGGTGTTGCCCCCAGGGCGCGGGCTGAAAGGCATGGCTTCTTGCACCTTGGTGGGTCTTATGTGGCCGGTGGGTGCGATGCTGTATTTGCGTGACCGCGTTCTGGCCTGATCAATAGTGCAAAACAAGCAGCTTGCGCGTTAAGGTTGCAATCGGCTCAATGCAGGGTGCGGGGCGTATCGATATTGTCGGGGTCGAACAGGTCATCGTCCTGGTCGTCGTCGTAGTCGTCGTCATTGTCCGAGTCGCCGCCAATATCCGCTTCGTCGGCCATGACAAAGGGTAGGATGTCTTGCAGGTTTTCCGTCCAGGCGACTTCTTCGCCTTCTTGATCCACCTTGATGAAGCGCACGCCCTCCAGGTCGGACAATTGGATGGCCCACAGGTATTCGCAATCGAACACATCGCCGTCGGCAATGATCATGCCGCCGGTATTGCCCACAAGCTTGGCGCCATCGCCGCCTATCTGCACGATTACGTTATCGCCCGGATCGTCCTGGACATCGAGCGGCACCGCGAAGATCACCCATTCGAAGCCGGTTTCTTCGGCATCCATGATCTCGGCCAGAACGGGCTTGCCCATATAGGCGCTAAGCGCGTCGGCGGTGCGGCCCAGCAGGTCGAGTTCGTCGGCGGTGAAGACAAGTGAGGATTCTTGGTGATTGGGCATAGAAAAAGTATAAAAAAATGCGTGCTTATTATTCTATGACATCCGACCGCGCACAAAAAGCGTTATCGCACGGTGCGCGGCCGTCACGGTTTCTTTATAGCGCCTACAATCGGGCCTTTATCTCTCTTTTTTGATTGCTTGTTATGGCTCAATACGTATATACGATGAACCGGGTTGGCAAAATTGTGCCGCCCAAGCGCCAGATTCTGCGCGAT
>DATCYE010000220.1:0-5735 GCA_036570485.1 Pusillimonas sp.
TTATATCGAACGACGAGGATCCGTTTGATCCAGCAATGAAAAGGCCCGGAAATTCGGTGGGCGATATATCGACGGCGGACTAGTCGGATTCCTTGACGCGGTAGACCAGCACGGCATTCTTGGCCAGGCTAAGCACCTTGATGGTGACGCTGCCCAGCAAAAGACGCGACAGGCCGCTGCGGCCGTGGCTGCCGATAAAAATCAGATCGCACTTTTCTTCTTCGGCGGCCTGCACCAGGCCATCGGCCACGTTGAAATTGGACACGGCCTTGCCAACAGCCTTGACCTCGGCGGTGGAGGCCCGGTCGAGCACCGACTTCAGGTATTTCTGAGCTTGCTCGGCAGCGGTTTTTTCGTAATCTTCGTCGGTGATGGCATACGCAGCGGCCATGCCGTCGAAGCCCACGGTGGCGGCGAACGGTTGGGTGACGTACAGCGCAACGATTTCAGCGCCGATCTGGCGCGCAAAACACACCCCCTTGTTGGCGGCCTGTGCGGACAGCGGCGACCCATCGGTGGGAATAAGTATTCTCTTGAACATAATCGGCCCCCTAAATAAAACACTAAAACCAGCTTCCAGAATAACCAGAAGTACGCAAAAAGAAAAGCCGGTGAAAACCTGAATGGCCAACCGCGGGTTACAGCCCCGCCGCCGCCCGATAAAGATTCGTCGAGCGCGTGCCGGAGCGGCAATACGCAAGCACAGGCGCCGGTAATTCCTTGAGCAAGGCGGCAAACCGCACGACATCTTCCTGAGTGATGGCGCCGCTGACCACGGGGAGATATTCGGCACGAATACCGGCCGCATCGGCGGCATCGATCACATCCGCCGAAGCCGGCTGATCGAGCCCGCCTTCGAAGTCGGGGCGGTTGATGATAATGCTTTTGAAGCCCGCGGCGGCGATCTCGGCGATATCGCCGGGGTCGATCTGCGGCGCGACCGCGAAGGTGTCTGTAAGCACACTGATCTGAACGGACATGATGTACTCCAAAATGAATGTAGCCCATAACATAACACTAGCCATGGTCCTTCGTCTGCCTGTCGCCTGTCTATCGTCCGCCTGCCGCCCACCGGGGCCAGGGTACGGGCTCATGCCCAAACCGGATACACTTGGCAGGTTGAAATTCGAGGCTGGTCGTGCGCCATGAAACAGATAATCGGTCAGCTAAGCTGGTTTACCGCGGTGGGCTGCGCCGCATCCGCCACGCACTGGCTTGTCGTGGTCGCTATCGTGAACCTGGCATCGCTTGCGCCGCTGGTAGCCAATATAGCGGGTTGGATCGTGGCGTTTGGCGTGTCGTTTTCCGGTCATTATCATCTTACCTTCCGACGACACGAGGCACCGGCATGGCGGGCCGCCCGGCGCTTCTTCCTGGTGTCCGCGACGGGTTTCGGCATAAACGAAATCAGCTACGCCTACTTGCTGCACGCCACCACCATACGCTACGACGTGCTTTTAGCCGCGGTCTTGATCGCCATCGCCGTATTCACGTTCATTCTGAGCCGATTCTGGGCTTTTGGAAACAAAATTTAGTCAAAATTCATACTTTATGCGCCGGTATTTATTTGACTGCGGACAAGGATTTTTATAAGATACATTTTAAATATATCTTTAAAGAGATTTTTCCTATTAATTTTGAAGATGCCTCTATTTCAGATGCTCTATTTTTCCCACCGGCCTATTTTCAGCCGATCGCTGAGAATCGAATCAATGGCCAAATAGCCGCACCCGCTTTCATTCGCAATCAACCTTCATTCCCATTCAACCTTCATTCGCATTCAAGTCACACAGGAAACCACATGACCGATGCCAACCTCTGCTCCGAAGAAGAAATCACCACGCTTGTCCACGGCTTCTACGATCGGGTGCGGGCCGACGGCCAGCTAGGCCCGATCTTCAACACGCATGTTCAAGACTGGGATACACACTTGGCCAAAATGGTGCAGTTCTGGTCGTCGCTGTTGCGAGGCACGGGCTCGTATCGCGGAACGCCAATGCCGATACATGCCGCGCTGCCCGGACTGAACGCCGGGCTGTTCCAGCAATGGCTCGCCTTGTTCCATCAAACCACGCAGGCCTTGCCCAACCGGCCGGTCGCCGAACGCGCCGAAGAATTCGCGCATCGCGTTGCCCGCAGCCTATGGTTCGGCTACCAGCTATATAACGAGCCCGATCGCGCGCCACTAGAGATCACCGATGGCCAACTCCTTGCAAAAAACTGACACCGGCGCAACGACATACCGCCAGGCTCCCCGATGGGACGCATTTCTGACACTGGGTTTCAGGCCGCTGTATTTCGCCGGCTGCGCCTGGGCGCTGCTGGCCATCGCCATCTGGATATTCGCGCCACAACTTATAGGGCAGCCCTTATCGGGCGTAGCATGGCATGCGCACGAAATGCTCTGGGGCTTTGTGGCAACGATTGCCGTCGGATTTCTGCTGACGGCCAGCGCCACCTGGACAAAAATCAACCCACTGAAAGGATGGCCCCTGGGCCTGGCCTGCCTGTTATGGTTGTGCGCCCGGGCAGGCTACCTGCTGGGCGGCTGGCCCGGATTCATCGTCGCATGCCTTAGCGAAACCGCTTTTTTCGCCATTTCAGGCATCGCACTGCTGCGGGTCGTTATTTTGGCGCGCAGCCGCCGGAATTACGGCATTCCGTTTCTGGTGCTCGGCCTGGGCGCCGCGAATGTCCTGTACCTGCGCGCCGCACTGCAGGGAGACTACTCCTTGCTAATGCAGCGATTCGACCTGGGGCTGCTATGCATGGCGGTTATCGCCTTGCTGATCGCGCGCCGCGTAATTCCGTTTTTCACCATGCGCATGGTGCCGGGCCTGCAGCTACCCATGAACACACGCAATGGACATGTGCAGATCATTCTGGGTGTACTCGCAATACTGTCCGGCCTGCTTGGGCAGTATCCGGTCATGGCCGCGGCGCTGGCGGCCACGGGCCTGATCAGCCTTTTCCAGGTCGCTAGCTGGAAGCCGTTCGCATCGCGCCACCGGCCATTATTGTGGATACTGTATGTCGGCTATACCTTCCTGGGCCTGGGGCTAGTGTTTGCCGCTGTCTACCTGCTGGACCCCACACCCGGCACCCTCACACGCGCCGCGACGCATGTGCATATTATCGGCATGGGCGGTTTCGCCATACTGATAATAGGCATGGTGACCCGCACGGCCCTGGGCCATCTCGGCCGGCCGCTGGTGCTGGACCGAAGCATGCGCGCGAGCTACGTGCTGATGATCGTCGCCGTCGTGCTGCGCCTGGTCGCGCTGGCGCCGCTGGGCCTGACCAGCCTGTGGCTGCTGCGCCTGGCGGCCCTGTTCTGGATAGCCACGTTCGCCTTGTATTTATGGCGCTTCGTTCCCATGTTGATCCGCCCCCGCTCCGATGCCGAGCCGGCTGCGCCGCCGCGCAAGACCGTGCTCAAGGGAAGTGCCTGAATCATGCGCCTGACCGCCATGACCGACTATGCGATACGTCTGCTGATGTATGTGGGGTGCCGCCCGGGGCGTCTGTGCACAATCTCGGAAATCGCACGGGCCTACAATATTTCCGAGCCTCATCTCATGAAAATCACCCACAGGCTCGGACAATTGGGATGGATCGAAACAGTGCGCGGCAAAAACGGCGGAATGCGGTTGGCACGCGTACCGCAAGACATCAGCCTGGGCGCGGTCATACGCGACACCGAAAGCGATTTTGAACTGGTGGAGTGCTTCGGCGCAGGCAATACCTGCAACCTGAGCGGCCAGTGCCAACTGACCGGGGTCATCAACGGCGCGCTGCAACAGTTTTTACAGTACCTCGACGGCTATACCCTGGCGGACATCCTGCCAAAACACGGGGACCAGCCATTGGGTCCCGGGAACAAACGCGACTGGGCATCATTGGCGCGCCCACAGCGCTAACCGATTTTCTGCGATACCCACAACGCCACGGAATCCCAGGTGCGGCCGAAAAATCCCGCCTCTTTGACTCCGTGCAAAGCCACCAGCGGCAGCGTTACCGTGCGATCGCCGACCTTTTCCGTAAGCGATGCCACCCAGCTTTCCGGCACGATGGGCGCCACCAGCGGGCCGCTGGTGGTGACGACCGGCAGATTGGCAACCTTGGCGCCGCGAGCCAGCGCCAGGTAGACATCGTGCGTAAAGCCCAGTTTCACCTTGTCCTGTTCACCCTTCCAGACCCGGGGCGTGGCGACCACCTGCTGTTTACTGTATAGCTTGACGGTGTCGAAGTTGCTAAAGCCCCAGTTCAGAAGAACCTCGCTTTCTTGTGTGCGGGCCTTGTTCGAGGGGGTTCCCAGCACGACGGAAATGAGGCGGCGTTCAATCGTCGCCCCCGGCCTGTGCGCCGACGCAATCAGACAGTAGCCGGCCGCCTTGGTATGGCCCGTCTTCAGGCCATCGACCGATGGGTCCCGCCACAACAGAAGATTGCGGTTTTTCTGTGTGATGTTGTTGTACGTAAACTGCTTGGTGGTATCGAATCCCGTGTACAGCTTGGGGAAATCGTGGATCAAATGGCGCGCAAGCGCCGACAGGTCGCGGGCTGACGAATACGTGCCCGGGTTGGGCAGACCGTGCGGACTGGCGAAATGAGTAGCCTTGAGCCCCATTTTCCTGGCGGTCTGGTTCATTTCCGCGACAAACGTTTCCACACTTCCCGCCGTGGCTTCGGCCAAGGCGACGGCCGCATCGTTGCCCGACTGAACCAGCAAGCCGTCGAGCAGTTGCTTGATGGTGACCCGATCGCCGGGCTCGAGGAACATCTTGGAGCTGTCGGGCGCGACTTGCCAGGCGCGCGTGGACACGGTGACTGTTTGATCCAGGCTTAACTGATGATCGTGAACGGCCTTGAACACTAGGTAGGCAGTCATGATCTTGGTCAGCGACGCCGGCTCGATCCTGGCATCGGCGTTATGCTCCGCTATGACCTGATTGCTTTTCGCATCCAGCAACAACCACGCATTGGCATCGAGCACCGGAGCGGGAATCGACAGGGCAAATGCCCTGGAAGCAACCAGCAGTGCGGCGCCAAGGCTTACTATCCATTTCTTCATACTGTTACTTTTCTCTCTCTTCTCTTCTTTGCAAGCCGCCACCGGAAGTAGGCCTTGCGATCGCCTTCCTCGTGCAGGCGATGCACCCGCACACGTAAAAGATCCTTGCGGGCAATCAGGCCCAGCAATTGACCCGTGGCACGATCGACAATGGGGATACGGCCAACGCCCGAAACCGCCATGCGATCCGCGATGCGCCCCGCCATTTCGTCAGGATAACCGATCAAAAGTTCCTGGTCGCGCAAAAATTCCTGCAGCGTCGTGGCACCGTGATCATTGCCGTTCTCCGCATCGACCGTCCATTCCAGGCTGTCGGCACGCGTGATCTGGCCCAGAACGCGCTGCCCGTCATCGACCACCGGGTAGCTACTATACCGGAATTCGCTGGTCGTAAAAAATGCGATTGCCTCCTTGATGGTCATGGTGCCGGGCAAGGTCTTGACCGACTTGACCATGACGCTTTCGGCGCGGACCAAATCGAATGCATCGACATGATATTCGCGTGTAAGGTGATGACCGTGGCGCGCAATTTTTTCCGTCAGGATCGAACGTTTGAGCAGCAGCACGGTCAGGCCGTACGCGAACAGGCATGCTGTAAGCACCGGCAAAAGAACGGAGAAATTCCCGGTGAGCTCCACGGCGAACAGGGACGACGTAAGCG
>DATCYE010000221.1:0-16895 GCA_036570485.1 Pusillimonas sp.
TCGACCGGAATCAGATCGCTCACATTCTCGGGGCTGACGAAATCGTCGAGCATCGCCACCCGGCATTCAGGATTAATGCCCCGCACGCGATGAGCCATGGCCACCACTTTGGCCTGGCCCAGGGTTTCGGTCAAGGAATGCAACTGATGGTTGATATTGGATTCGGCAATGTGGTCCAGGTCGATCAGACCCAATGCTCCGATACCTGAGCGGGCCAGCGCTTCTGCGCACCATGATCCCACACCACCTATGCCGGCCACCACAACCGACGCATTGGCCAGGCGCTGCGGGCTGCCTGGGCCGTACAGGCGCTCAAGGCCGCCGAAACGGCGCTGGGAATCGGAAGACGAAACATCGGACATGGCGGGCTCGGGGATCGATGGGAACGATAGTCATGGTCGGCGCAAGCGCGACGCGTGCGGCCAAGAAGGAAGTTTACACGCCAGGCGCACTGCCAAAAAGCGACACTCGCTGAAAGTTCGTTCAAAGCGGAACCAGCGCAGGCCCGGACTGTCTTAAAATAGCGTTACCCGCTTACGCTTGGAGCCGCCCACAAAGTGAACACCGTTTTCTCGCCCGATCCGCATTCCATGCCGGCGCCCGCCAACTTCCGGCTGCTTACCGAAGCCGAACGCCACGCATCGCTGCAACAGTCCCTGACTCACTGGAAAGCCGATCAGGATATCTGGGTTTACGGTTATGGCTCTTTAATTTGGCGACCTGAATTCGAATTCACCGAAAAGCGCGATGCACTGCTCCATGGCTACCACCGCGCTCTGTGCCTGTGGTCCCGCGTCAACCGCGGCACCCCCGACCAGCCCGGCCTGGTGTTCGGGCTGGATGCCGGCGGATCTTGTCGCGGAATGGCCTACCGCATTCCGGCGCGCAACGTACCCACGACCATGGAAGCGCTATGGCGGCGCGAAATGCCCAGTGGCGCCTACCTGCCCAAATGGCTCAGTTGCCGAACAGACGAAGGCCTGGTGACAGCTCTGGTATTCACCATGAACCGCAATACCGACGCCTATGTACGCGGCCTGTCCACCGAGCGCCTTATTCATATCGTGCGCAATGCCCATGGCAGCTACGGGCCTTGCGTAGAGTATGTGCTGGAAACGGCACAGGCCCTGAAGCAGTCCAATATCCATGACAAGCGCCTGCAAGCCCTGGTCGGCGAGCTGCGCATGTCGCTGGCCGCCAACGCCTGATCGCGGAAGGCTTGCGCGCAACCGGGTAAACTACTGCTTCACCCTCTTTATTCCGTCGCCATGTCTGTTGCCGATATCCGCCAGAAATACGAAAAGTTCGAATTGCTTGAAGCATCTGCGGCCGCCACGCCACTAGAGCAATTCACCCTTTGGTTCGACGAGGCCCTGAAGGCAGGCGTGGCCGAGCCCAATGCCATGACGCTGGCCACGGCCACGCCCGATGGCAGGCCTTCGGCGCGCATCGTTCTGCTCAAGGGCATCGACGAGCAAGGCCTGGTGTTCTATACCAATTACTCCTCGCGTAAAGGCAATGAGTTGGCCCAGAATCCTCGCGCCAGCCTGCTGTTCTTCTGGCCTGCGCTGGAGCGCCAGGTACGCCTGGAGGGGCAGATCGGAAAAGTCTCCGCAGCCGAATCCGACGACTATTTCCGCAGCCGCCCACTGGACTCGCGCATAGGCGCCTGGGTATCGCCTCAAAGCCAACCCATCACGCGCGCCGAGCTGGAAGCCCGCAAGGCCGCGCTGACCGGGTCGCTGGGCACCGAACCACCGCGTCCCGAGCACTGGGGCGGCTACCGACTAACACCCGATTACGTCGAGTTCTGGCAGGGGCGCCCATCGCGGCTGCATGACCGCCTGGTCTTCCAGCGCGGCACAGATCGGCAGTGGTCGCGCCAGCGTCTGGCTCCCTGATCGCAGTTGGCGACCCTACTCGTATGACAGCGACTCCTCCTGATTTCGATTCCCGCTTTTTTCGATCGGCCTTGGGCCGCTTTGCCACCGGAGTAACGGTCATCACGACCGAAGGCGGCCAGGAGCACAGCCCGGTGGGGCTGACGATCAGTTCGTTCAACTCCGTGTCTCTGGAACCGCCCATGGTCCTGTGGACCTTATCGAAAAAAGCATCGTCGCTAGACCATTTCCTGCAAACGCGCCGATATGTGATTCATGTGCTGGCGGCCCCGCAGCTGTCGCTGGCCAAGCGTTTCGCGCAAGGCTCCCAGACAGATCGCTTCAAAGGCCTGGCCCTGACGCGTGCTCCCGGCGGAACGCTGATGCTCGATGAGCCGGAATGCGCCGCCTGGTTCGAGTGCTACAACCTGACGCAGCACGATGCGGGCGATCACAAGATCTTCATCGGTCAGGTCGAGCGTTGCCATCGCAGCTTCGGCCAGCCGCTGGTTTATCATGCAGGCGACTTTGACCTCACCCCTTCGACCGAGCCGCTCTCCAGCAATTAAGGCCTGTCGAAAAACTATTTTGATATAGAAAACTATGGCAGCAGATATAGACTGTATTGTCCTGGGAGCAGGCGTTGTAGGGCTTGCCGTGGCTCGCGAGCTGGCCCTGTCCGGCCGTGAAGTGCTGATCGTGGAAGCCGCCGAGGCTATCGGCACCGGCACCAGCTCGCGCAATTCCGAAGTCATCCATGCCGGCATTTATTACACACCCGGCAGCCTGAAAGCACAGTTGTGCGTCAGCGGCAAAGAGATGCTTTATGCCTATTGCGCCGAACGTGGCATACCGCACAATCGCCTGGGCAAGCTGATTGTTGCCGCAACGCCGGAACAAAGCGCGAAGCTGCAACAGATTGCAGACCAGGCGGCCCGCAATGGCGTCAACGACCTGTACCGCATCAGCGGCGCGCAGGCGCGGGAACTGGAGCCGGCGCTGCTTTGCGACGCCGCGCTGGTTTCGCCCTCTACCGGTATCGTCGATAGCCATGCGCTTATGCTGGCACTGCAAGGCGATGCGGAAAATCACGGTGCTCAATGCGTATTCCATACCGCCTTCAGTCGGGGGCGCATACTGGACTCGGGCGAATTCCATCTGGAATTCACGGGTGAAGAGCCCATGGAACTGACCGCCAACTGCGTCATCAACTCGACCGGCCTGTCGGCGCCATCGACAGCGCGCAAACTGCATGGCCAACCGGAAAACCTGATTCCGACTGCCTATTTTTGCAAAGGCAATTATTTCACGCTATCGGGCCGTTCGCCCTTTAGCCGGCTTATCTACCCCATGCCCAACGATGCCGGACTGGGCGTTCACCTGACCCTGGACATGGGCGGACAGGCCAAGTTCGGCCCCGATACGCAATGGGTGCAGGGCGAGGACTACACGCTGGATCCTCGGCGCGCCGATACCTTCTACGAAGCCGTGCGCAGCTACTGGCCCGCACTGCCCGACGGCGCGTTAAATCCCGGCTACACCGGCATCCGGCCCAAGATCGTGGGCCCGGGTTCCCCTGCGGCCGACTTCATGATCGCCGGCCCCGCCACCCATGGCGTGCCTCAGCTGGTCAACTTGTTCGGCATGGAATCGCCCGCCTTGACCGCCTGCCTGGCCATTGCACAGACGGTGCGCGCCTCCATTCAATCTCCGGTTTAGTCTGCCGCACACACTCGCTGTATTTCACATGAACGATTACATACTGACGCTTTCCTGCCCCGACCGCACCGGAATCGTGCACAAGGTCACGGGCTGGCTATTGGGTCTGGACGGCAACATCATCGATGCGCAGCAGTTCGGCGACCTGGAAACAGAGCATTTTTTTCTGCGCGTGCATTTCGCGCTGCCCGCAGCCTTTCCGGTCGAAATCCTGGAAACGTCCTTCGCGCCGCTGGCTCAGGAATTCAACATGCAGGCGCAGATTTACGATGCCCAGCGCAAAAGCCGTGTACTGATCCTGGTCAGCCGCCAGGGCCACTGCCTGAACGACTTGCTGTTTCGCGCCCATAGCGGACAACTGCCGGTGGACATCGCAGGCATTGTGTCCAACCATCAGGACTTCGCCGGGATGGCACACGCTTACGGCATCCCCTTCCACTACTTGCCGGTCAATGCGGATACGCGGGCCGAACAGGAACAGCAGATACTGAATATTGTGGCGCGCGAGAACGTCGACCTGGTCGTGCTGGCGCGCTATATGCAGATATTGACCACCACACTGTGCAAGGCGTTGTCGGGCAAGGCCATCAATATTCACCACAGCTTCCTGCCCAGTTTCAAGGGCGCCCGTCCTTACCACCAGGCGCATGCGCGTGGCGTGAAGATCATAGGCGCCACGGCCCATTACGTTACCGCCGACCTGGATGAAGGCCCCATCATCGAACAGGACATTGAGCGCGTGGACCATGCCATGAGCGCCCATGATCTGACCCAGGTGGGCAGCGACGTGGAGTCCCTGGTACTGGCGCGTGCGGTGCGCTCGCATGTGGAGCACCGAATCTTGTTGAACGGCCAGCGCACGGTGGTTTTCCGCTAATTTCCGATGGCCACGCCTTCGCGGCGCGGGTCCGCACCGCCTTCCAGGCCATCGGGCGTCAGTACTATGCCTTGCAGGCCACTGGGGAAATCCACCTCGCGCACCTCGTGGCCCATGGCCCGCAACGGCGCAGCCAGATCATGCAGCCTGCCTTTTTCCAATTCGGTAAAGCGATTGCGGCTGCCGTAATTGGGCAGGTCGATGGCCTGCTGTATGTTCAGGCCCCAGTCCAGCACGCCCAGCAGTGTTTTCGCCACATAGTTGATGATGGCCGCCCCGCCCGGCGAACCGATGGCCAGATAAGGCTTGCCGTCCTTGAGCACCAGCATGGGTGCCATCGAGCTGCGCGGTCGCTTCAAGGGTTCCACCCGATTAGCCAGCGGCTTGCCCTGCGCATCCACATCCGACAGCGAAAAATCCGTCAACTGATTATTCAGCAAAAATCCATGCACGAAGATTTTGCTGCCGAAGGCCATTTCTATCGAGCTGGTCATGGACACAACATTGCCGGCGCGGTCCACTGCCACGATATGGCTGGTGGAGGGCAGCTCGGGCGTATCATCCTGTCCCCGAATAGCTTTCAGGCCCACCGGGTCGCCCGCAGGCGCGCGTCCTATGGTGGCTTGCGGCTTTATCAACCCGGCGCGCAAAGCCAGATAGCCGTCGTCAAGCAGCCCCTTTACCGGTACATCGACGAAATCGGGGTCGGCCAGATAGAGATCGCGGTCCGCGAATGCCAGCTTGCCTGCTTCGGAAAAATAATGAACCGCCGCAAGCGAGGTCGGCGACAAGTGAGCGATGGGTGTATGCGACAGTATCTTCAGCATCTGGATCACAGCCAGCGGCCCCGAGCTGGGAGGCGGCATGCCGCACAGGGTATAGGCCTTGTAGGGCGCGCACAGCGGCGCACGCGCGCGGGCCCGGTAGGCCGACATGTCCGCCATACTTAGGTCGCCGGGCACCGCGTGAGAAGCAACGGCATCAACGATATCCTGCGCCACCGCGCCTTCATAAAAGACCTGTGGCCCACCCTGGGCAATACTGCGCAACAATGCCGCAAACTCGGGATTCTTCAGCACATGGCCTACCGCCCACGGTTGGCCATGTGCATCGTAGAAATAGACTGCCGCCGCTGCTTGCCGCCGCAAAGCCTGGTTATCGTCCAGCAAGGCGTGCAAGCGCGAGGATACCGCAAAGCCGTGCTCGGCCAATTCGATGGCGGGCTGGAACAGACTGGCCCAAGGCAGGCGGCCATGCTCGGCATGCATCAATCCCAACACCGCCACCACGCCCGGCACACCCACCGAACGGCCGCTGTTGACGGCATCCCGAAAGGCAATGGCTTTGCCATCCTTCATGAAACGATCGCTGCGCGCGGCGGCCGGCGCCGTTTCGCGGCCATCGTAGGACTGCACCTGCCCTTGCGCGGCATCGTAGCGAACAATGAAGGCGCCGCCACCTACCCCCGAGGATTGCGGCTCGACCAGGTTCAGCACCATTTGCGCCGCAATCAGCGCATCGGTCGCGCTGCCGCCTGCGGCCAAAATGCGCGCGCCGGCCTGGCTGGCCAGGGGATTGGCGCTGCTGATCATATAGTCGTGCGCCCGCACAAGCTGGTGCTTGCCCAGACCGGTACCGGCTTCGGGCTGGACGTCTTCTTTGGTCTGGGCCGGCGGGGCCGCGGCAACGGCTGCCGTCATGCAGACAGGCCATGCAAACAAGCAGACCAGGATCAGCAGCAAGGCCCTGCCGCTGCGCTTCGCAGCGAAACTCATGGCGGCAAAACCCGGTCGAAAAAAACAAAAGTGATAGCTCTTCATGCCAACTCCATCATGGTTGGGTAATGCCGGCCAACCACGACTCGAAGGCGATCAAAGCCTCGCTGCGCTCGCTGGCTGCCGGATAGCTGAAGAAATACGCATCGCTGACCGTCAATACGCCGGGAGACGGGGTAAGCAAACTCCCCCTTTCGATCTCGTCCTGCACCAGAAAGCGTGGAATCAGGGCGACGCCCAATCCGGCGCGCACGGCCGCCAGCGTCATGGTGAACAGCTCGTAGCGCGGGCCCGCATTCATGGACGGCTGATATTCCCTGCCCTGGGCCCGGTACCACTGGCGCCAGGCATCGGGACGCGACAGCATGTGCAGATGGGTCAAGCCATCCAGCGCTGCGGCGGGATCGGTACCGGCATCTACAAGCTCTGGAATACAGACGGGCAGCAGCTCGCCCTCGTCAAACAACCTGATACCAACCGTCTGCGGCCAGATCTGCGACGCATGATAGATGGCCCCATCAAACGGGTGGTCGTTGAACTGGAACGGCAGGGTCCGCACCGACAGGCTGACGGCGATATCGCCATGCAAGCGCTGGAAATCAGGCAAGCGCGGCACCAGCCAGGTCGTGGCCAGGGTGGGCAGCACCGCAATGTGCAGGCTGCGCCCCATGCCGGAACGCGACACCAGCCCGAAGGTGTCTTTCTCCAGTTGCTCCAGATGATGACGCACCCGCGCGGCGTACTCCGCGCCGGCCTCGGTTACCGAGACGCGGCGGCGCACGCGCGTAAGCAGCTGCACCCCCAGCCGTTCCTCCAGGCCCGTAACCTGTCTATAGATTGCGCTATGCGTCAGCGAAAGCTCTTCTGCCGCCCTGGAAAATGACCCCAGTCGGGCGGTGGCCTCGAAAGCCTGAAGGGCTCCCAGATTGGGTATGCCGTTTCTCATGTGCTTGATCTTAGTGCAATGGCCGCGCCGGCGGTAGAATCGACGCTGACGGATGTTGATCGAAAGTCTTGCATAATAGGCAAGACATTGTGCAATTTTATCAATTGCGTTGTGCATGCAACGCACATTACTCTCGAACCTTATGAAAGCCAGCTCACCAACACCATTGCGCCCTCGCCTGGGCGGCCATATTCTTGTCGATCAACTGCTTGCGCAGGGCGTAAAGCATGTTTTCTGCGTACCCGGCGAAAGCTATCTGGCCGTCCTGGATGGCCTGCACGACGCCTCCATTCAGGTCACCGTATGCCGCCAGGAAGGCGGCGCGGCCATGATGGCCGACGCCCATGGCAAGCTGACCGGGCAACCTGGCATCTGCATGGTTACGCGCGGCCCGGGCGCCTCCAATGCCTTGGCCGGCGTGCATATTGCCAAACAAGATTCCACACCTCTCATCCTGTTCGTTGGCCAGATCGAACGCGGCGTGCGCGAGCGCGAAGCTTTCCAGGAAATGGACTACCGCGCCGTATTCGGCACCCAAGCCAAATGGGTTACCGAAATCGACCAGGTCGACCGCATACCGGAAATCATTTCGCGCGCCTTCCATGTGGCGACCTCGGGCCGTCCCGGCCCCGTCGTCATCGCCCTGCCCGAAGACATGCTGGTGGAATACGCCGAAGTGGCCGACGCGCCGCACTACGAAGTACTTGAAAGCGCAGCCACGGCCCAACAAATGGATGCGCTGGCTGCGCAATTGGCCAATGCTCGCAAGCCCATCGCCATCTTGGGCGGCACGCGCTGGAATCAGGACGCCGTAGATCGCTTCGCCGCCTTCGCCGACCGCCACCAATTGCCCGTGGCCGTTCAGTTCCGCCGCCAGATGCTGTTTTCCACCGCACACCCCTGCTTTGTGGGCGATGTTGGCCTGGGCGGCAATCCGGCCTTGATGCAATACATCACAGACGCCGACCTGATCCTGCTGGTGGGTGGACGCATGTCGGAAATCGCCAGTCAAAGCTATACCCTGCTGAACATCCCTGTACCAGCGCAAACCCTGGTGCATGTGCATCCTGACGCACAAGAGCTGAACCGAGTCTACAGGGCCGACCTGGCCATCAATGTGTCGCCGATAGCATTCGCCGAGTCGCTTGAAAAGCTTCAGCCGCCCGCCGCCAGTCCCGACTGCGCCGACGAGCTTCTGCGCCTGCGCACCAGCTATCTGTCCTGGACCGATCCGCAAAAGATCAAGCATCCCGGCTCGCTGCAAATGGGCCAGGTCATGAGCTACCTGCGCACGGCCCTGCCGGACGATGCCATTATGTGCAAAGGCGCAGGCAACTATGCCACCTGGCTGCATAGATTCCATCCGTTTCAGCGCTACGGCACCCAGTTGGCCCCAACCTCAGGCTCCATGGGCTATGGTCTGCCAGCCGCTGTCGGCGCTAAACGCATTGATCCCTCGAAAACCGTGGTGTGCTTTGCCGGTGACGGCTGCTTCATGATGCACGGCCAGGAGTTCGCCACTGCCGTGCAGTACGACCTGCCCATTATCGTGCTGCTGATCGATAACGGCATGTACGGCACGATACGCATGCATCAAGAGCGTCACTACCCCACGCGCCCCTCGGCTACCGCTTTGCAGAATCCCGATTTTGCCGCCTACGCACAGGCCTTCGGCGGTTATGGCGAACGGGTCGAAACCACCGAGCAGTTCGCCCCTGCCTTCGAGCGTGCGCTGGCCAGCGGCAAGCCGGCCATACTGCACTGCCTGATCGACCCTGAAACCATTTCGCCCATGACCACGCTGCAAAAAATTCGCGAACAGGCCCTGGCGGCCCAGTCGTAAACCAGACGCATGGCCTGGCTGGCGTCGCCTGCCAGGCTATCCACTACCTTTGTATCTACTACTGAACCGGAGCACTCTATGTCGGCAGCCCCCTCTTTTCACTGGCAAGACCCTCTTTTGCTGGATACCCAGCTTACCGAGGAAGAGCGCATGGTGCGCGATGCCGCGCAAGCTTATGCTCAAGACAAGCTTGCCACGCGCGTGCTTGAAGCCTTCCGCCACGAAAAAACCAACCCCGCGATCTTTTCCGAAATGGGCGAACTGGGCCTGTTGGGCGCCACCATCCCCGAAGAGTACGGCGGCGCCGGCCTGAACTACGTCAGTTACGGCCTGATCGCCCGTGAAGTCGAACGCATCGACTCGGGCTACCGCTCCATGATGAGCGTGCAGTCTTCGCTGGTCATGGTGCCCATCAACGAATTCGGCAGCGAAGAACAGAAACGCAAATACCTGCCCAAGCTGGCCAGCGGCCAGTGGATAGGCTGCTTCGGCCTGACCGAGCCCAATCACGGCTCCGATCCAGGCGGCATGGAAACCCGCGCGGTCAAGACCAGCGACGGCTACCGCGTCAGCGGCAACAAAATGTGGATCACCAACTCGCCCATCGCCGACGTGTTCGTGGTGTGGGCCAAGGTTGTCGGCGGCGACGACGACGGCAAGATCCGCGGCTTCATCCTGGACAAAGGCATGAAGGGCCTGTCGGCCCCTGCCATCCACGGCAAGGTCGGCCTGCGCTCGTCCATTACCGGTGAAATCGTCATGGACGAGGTCGAGATCGGCGCCGACCAGATGCTGCCCAAGGTCAGCGGCTTGCGCGGCCCCTTCACCTGCCTGAATTCAGCACGCTACGGTATTGCCTGGGGCGCGCTGGGCGCGGCCGAGGCCTGCTGGCACACTGCCCGTCAGTACACCCTGGATCGCAAGCAGTTTGGTCGCCCCCTGGCCGCCAACCAGCTCATCCAGAAAAAACTGGCCGACATGCAGACCGAAATCACCCTGGCGCTGCAAGGCTGCCTGCGCCTGGGCCGCATGAAGGACGAAGGCACGGCCGCCGTGGAAATCACGTCCATCATGAAGCGCAACTCCTGCGGCAAGGCGCTGGACATTGCCCGTCTGGCGCGCGACATGCTGGGCGGCAACGGCATCTCCGACGAGTTCGGCGTGGCCCGCCATCTGGTCAACCTGGAAGTGGTGAATACCTACGAAGGCACGCACGACGTCCATGCGCTGATCCTGGGGCGTGCCCAGACCGGCCTGCAGGCTTTCTTCTAAGGCAAGGCTCCGCAGGCATACAAAGGGCTGCCGACGGCAGCCCTTTTGCATATACGGCGTACAACTTACCTAGCGTCGCGCCCCGATGCCTGAACGACGCAGGTGTACTGGCTACTAAGCGCCAGAAGCTACGCCCAGATCGAACAGGCTGGTCGCCTCGACTTCAAGCACCTGTTCGTCGCGCTGATTGAATATGCGCCACGACCAGCGCATGATGCCCAGGTCGTCGCGCGTGGACGAAGTACGCACGGAATCGACCGTGGCTTCCAGCCGTAGTGCATCGCCCGGGCGCACGGGCAACAGCCAACGCAGCTTTTCCAGGCCTGGCGAGCCGAAAGACTCGGAGTCGTACAAAGCGGCGTCAACGGCCATACGCATGGCCAGACTGCACGTCAGCCAGCCGCTGCCTATCAGGCCGCCCCAGCGCCCTTCTTCGGCGCGTTCGGCATCCACATGGAACCACTGTGGATCGTACGACTTTGCAAAATCAAGCATCTGCTCCCGGTCGACGACGACCGGCCCATGCTTGATGACCATTCCAACTTTGAACTCACTGAATTTCATGGCAAAACCCGACAATTTCCTGACTGGTAAGCGAGGCAGTTTAACCTCAAAGGGAATAAGAGGCTTGCCGGCCCGCCGCCGTCAGTAGGTCTCGAAGTGCAGCCGGCCTTGTAATTTCAGCTGGGCATGCAGCTGCGTCCACGACCCGCCCGCATCCGACACCACAGAATCCAGCGCCTGCAACACACCGTCTTCCATGCCTTTCAGTCCGCATACATAGATGCAGGTGTTCTCGCTATCCAGAAGCGCCAGCACATCGGCGGCCCGCTCGCGGATCAGATCCTGCACATAACGCTTGGGCTGGCCCTGTTCGCGCGACAGTGCAAGATTGATATCGATGAAATCTTTGGGCAGATTCATCAAGGGGCCGAAGTATGGCAGCTCGCGCTCGGTGCGGGCGCCAAAAAACAGCATCAACTTGCCCTGAAAGGTCGACTCCTTAAGCAGCCGCCGGCAGCGCTCGGTCATGGCCCGCATCGGTGCGGAGCCTGTGCCGGTGCAGATCATGACGATGTTGGCATCGGGCTGATTCGGCATCAGGAAAGTATTGCCGAAAGGGCCGATGACCTTAACCGTATCGTGCTTCTTCAGGTCGCACAGATAGTTGGAACACACACCCGCCGCTGTCTTGCCGTCGTAGTCCGTGGTGACCCGCTTCACGGTCAGCGATAAATTGTTGTAGCGTGGGCGCTCGCCGTCGCGCGGGCTGGCAATGGAATACTGGCGCGCATGGTGCGGGCGCCCCTTGCTGTCTGTGCCGGGCGGAAAAATGGCAATGGACTGCCCCTCGAGTACCGGAAAGGGCGTGGTGCCGAAGTCCAGCACGATATGCCGGATGTCGCTTTCGGTATCGTCGCCGGTTACCCGGTAATTGCCCACCACGGTGGCCTCTATGGGGTTTTTGTGGGTATACAGATTGACATAGGGATGCGCCGCCGACCAGGGCGGAATGCTGGAGCCGGCCCCGGTCGACGGGCTGCCTTCCAGGACCATTGCCTCGTCGGCTGCTATGGTCTGCAGCACATCGGCCGCCGCGTCGGCCGGCGCCGCCACGGCTTCATCTTCGGGTATGTCTTGTGCCGCCGGCAGAACGTCCCAACCGAACTGGTCCTCCAGAGAATGGGCCTGATCGGATAGGACCTTGACCCAGTTGTCGATCGCGCCCGTCGGGCAAGGCGGAACACAGGCCATGCAATGGTTGCATATGCCCGGGTCGACCACGTAGTTGTTCCCATCATGGCTGATCGCATCGATCGGACAGGTTTCTTCGCAGGTGTTGCAGCGTATGCAAATCTCGGGATCGATAAGGTGCTGATTCAGCACCTTGGACGGTATGGGCGCATTCATATCAGTTGAACCGGACGTACTCGAAATTGATGGGCTGACGGTTGACGCCGATTACCGGAGGCGCAATCCAGTTGGCGAACTTGCCCGGCTCGACCACACGCCCCATCAACGATGCAACGAATGCGCGATCTTCGGGCGTAGCCAGCCATTCGTGCTCGTGGGCCTTCCATTGATCTTCGCTTAGCACCATGCCTTCGGGCGATACCCGAATACCCGCCAGCGTACCGATGCGGCGATTGAACGCCTTGTGCGGAACCTGAAGGCGGAAAGCGATACCGTTCTTTTCCAGTACCTTGTTCCAGCGTCCCACACCCGCCATGGAGTCCTTGATGAAATCGTCGCGCAGCACCTCGTTCAGTGCGTTGAGCATAGGCACTTCAATTTCGCGCAGCTGGCCGTTGACGACCTCTAGCACACGATAGGTGTCGTTCTTCAGGATGTGGTCGTCGCTGCGCTTGCTCTCTTCATATCGGCCCTTCAGGCCGGAGCTATAAAAGATAGCCGCGTTGGAAGACTGGTCGGCGCCGAACAGGTCTATGGTCACGCTGTAGTGAAAGTTAAGGTAGCGTTGTATGGTGGGCAGATCGATAACGCCGGCAGCACGCAAGGCGGCCGGATCTTCGGTCTTCAATTCGTTCATGACTTCGGCTGTGCGCTGCAGTACGCGCGATACGCCCGATTCGCCCACAAACATATGATGCGCCTCTTCGGTCAGCATGAACTTGGTGGTGCGTGCCAGGGGATCGAAACTGGACTCGGCCAGGGCGCACAACTGGAACTTGCCGTCGCGGTCGGTAAAGTAGGTGAACATATAGAAGGCCAGCCAGTCGGGAGTCTTCTCGTTGAAGGCGCCCAGAATGCGCGGGCTGTCCTGGTCGCCGGAATTGCGCTGCAGCAGGGCATCGGCCTCTTCGCGGCCATCGCGACCGAAGTAGCGGTGCAGCAGGTACACCATAGCCCACAAGTGGCGGCCCTCTTCGACATTGACCTGGAACAGATTGCGCAGGTCGTACTGCGATGGCGCGGTCAAGCCCAGGTGGCGCTGCTGCTCGACCGATGCAGGTTCGGTATCGCCCTGAGTCACGATGATGCGGCGCAAATTGGCGCGGTGTTCGCCCGGCGCGTCTTGCCAGACGTCGCGGCCAATATTTTCGCCGAAGTGCACCTTGCGATTGCCATCTTGCGGCGCCAGGAAGATGCCCCAACGGTAATCGGGCATTTTCACGTGATCGAAGTGCGCCCAGCCATCGGGCTGCACGCTGACCGCCGTACGCAAATAAACATCGAAGTTCTGCGAGGCCTCGGGGCCCATTTCGCGCCACCATTGCAAGTAGTTGGGCTGCCAGTGTTCCAGCGCGCGCTGCAAGGCGCGATCACCCGACAGATTGACGTTATTGGGAATTTTTTCCGAGTAATTGATGCCTGACATGTCTGCTCTCCTTGGGGATATTCCGTTCGTTATAGTAAGTAAGCCACTACAGCCCTGAGCCTCTAGACGCGATTCCAGTCGAAGCTGGCCTGTTCGCCTTTGCCGTAAAGTTTTAACGCACCCTTCTCGCCCGCAGCGTTCGGACGATTGAATATCCAGTTCTGCCAGGCTGTCAGACGCCCGAATATACGGGTCTCCATGGTTTCCGTACCGCCAAAGCGCAAATTGGCTTCCAGTCCGGTCAGCGCATCAGGCGATAAGGCCCGGCGCTCTTCCAGCGCAATGCGCACCTCGTCATCCCAGTCTATGCTGTCGGGCGAGAAGGTGACCAGGCCCAACGATTCGGCCTGCCGCGCCGAAACCATTTCGCCGCACACGGCGCGGACGGCATCCAGGGGCTCGGACTCGTCATAGAAGCGGCGATTTAGCCGGCTTTGCCCATTGACCATGGGGTAGTAGCCAAAATTCAGTTCGCTGACAGCGACCTGGGTCGGCCGAGCCGCATCGGGGTCATCCAGCATGTAAGAGCGATCGCAGGCCAGCGCCAGCTCGAACAAGGTGCCGACAAAGCAGGAGCCTTCCTCGATCAAGGCAAACATGGACCGCGAGCTGACATCCAGCCTGGCCAGCGTACGGCGCAGCATGCCCAATGTTTCGCGAACCAGCCAATGACCTGCGTGCTGCTGCAAGATGTGATCGGCACCCAGTACCAAGGCGGAATCCCCGCTGGTCTTGAATACCCAGGTACCGATATCCAGTTCGTTGCTGCGCATGTGCAAAATGGCGTCGTCCAGCTCGCGGGCCAGTTGCAAGGGCCACCATGCGTCGCCCTGCGCCACAATACCGGCGATATCCTTGGGTGTGGCCGACTCGGGGGCACGCACCGTCCAGGAGGCAAGCCGCTTTTCGCGGTCGATTTGTACCTGCACGTATTTATATTCGATGCCGCTATCGGAATCGAGCCGCTGCAAAGGCGTCAGGCTGATGCCTTGCGCATCGACGGGGCGGTCGCTTTGCGCGGCTAGCTCGGCAGCTCGGCGCAAAACGTCTTCCTGGAACTGCGCAGGCTTGATGACCTGGTCGACCAGGCGCCAGTCCTTGGCGCGCTGGCCCCGTACACCCTCGACCAGCGTGCAGAAAATATCGGCGTGATCGTGGCGAACTTTGCGCTTGTCGGTCACGCGGGTCAGGCCGCCTGTGCCAGGCAACACGCCCAACAGGGGTACCTCGGGCAAGGACACTGCGGATGAACGATCATCGATCAACAGGATTTCGTCGCAGGCCAGGGCCAGTTCGTAGCCACCGCCCGCGCATGCACCGTTCAGCGCCGCCACAAACTTCAGACCACTGAACCGGCTGGAGTCTTCAATGCCGTTGCGGGTCTCGTTGGTGAACTTGCAGAAATTGACCTTCCAGGCGTGCGTGGACAGGCCCAGCATGAAAATATTGGCGCCCGAACAGAAAATGCGGTCTTTCATGCTGGTAACCACCACCGTGCGGACCTCGGGATGCTCGAAACGGATGCGCTGCAAGGCGTCATGCAGTTCGATGTCCACACCCAGGTCGTAGGAGTTCAGCTTCAGCTTATAACCTGGACGAATGCCGCCGTCTTCGGCGACGTCCATGGCAAGCGTTGCGATGGCGCCATCGAAAGAGAGAGCCCAATGTTTGTATTGGGATGGGTCGGTGCGAAAATCGACGCGCGTGCTGGCTTCAGTCATGAAAAATATCCCCGAATTGGAAACTGAAAAATAGTGCCGGTCTAAAAGACCATACATGCATAATATTGCAGCTAAATTTCAGTGTCAACAAAAGATGCACAAAAATGCATTTTTTGTTTTACCCCTTCGCCTGGATCGCCATGCTCATAACTAAGCGGCCAGGGCGGCGGCTTCCTGAATATGGCTGCGCAAGCCATTAAGGCACTCCTGCAAAGTGACATGACTGGTCGAGCAAATCCAGTCGGCCTTGGAATAAAAATCTTCACGACTGGCCAGGATACGTTTCAGATCAGCCATGGCTTCGTTGTTGCCGGCCAT
Organism: Pusillimonas sp.; assembly: GCA_036570485.1. GTDB lineage: Bacteria > Pseudomonadota > Gammaproteobacteria > Burkholderiales > Burkholderiaceae_B. Next base: position 15,692 of record DATCYE010000221.1, read on the forward strand.
CGGCCTGAAATCGCCCTGAGCCATCACCCGCTGCATATGCTCTTCGGGACTGGCCTTGACCCAAACGGTGTAGCAATGAGAGAGCATCAGATTCAGGGTTGCCGGCTCGGACACGAGCCCGCCGGGCGTGGCCAGACCATTTCGGGGTAAAGCTGCAAGGTTTCTTCCAGGGCACGGCGCTCGTAACGGCGATAGGCCGTGGGGCCGTACAGGCTGTGGATTTCCAGAATGCCGCAGCCCGCCACGCGTTCGATTTCAGCGCTGAGCTCGACAAAGGGATAGCCGATATCCGCAGCCAGCAAGCGGCCCAGCGTAGACTTGCCGGCACCGCGCAAGCCGACCAGGGCAATCTGGCGCATACGGTTTCGTCGCCCCGACAGGATGGGGTCGTCGAACAGGTCGACCAGCGCGCGGCGTGCCTTCTGCAGCTCTTCTTCCGAGCGTTTTTCCAGTAGCTCGCGAATCAACAGCCATTCCGGGCTAGAGGTGCTGATGTCGCCCACGAGCTCGGCCATGGCGCAATTAAAGGCATGCGCAATCTGCCGCAGCACCAGTATGGATACGTTGCCGACACCAAGCTCTAGGTTGGCCAAGTGGCGTTCGGACACCCCAGCCGCGCGAGCCAGATCTTTGCGGGTCATGCCGCGTATGGATCGCATCCGCCTGACGCGCTCGCCCAGGGTGCTTAGATACGGATCGCCCCCGTCGGTGGAATCAAGCAGGGCGACGGCTGCTTTTCGGTCCAGTAGTTTCTTTTTCACCCAGAAAAACCCTAAGCTGACGTTGAACATGCATTATAGTGCTTGACTTGAAAGAACAAAAGCCCTAATTTTCATCCTGCAGCGTCAAGAATTGACGTGCATCAAAGTATTGCGCATTACAAGGACCCGGACATGAGCGGCACAGCAAGCTTCCAGCAATTGATCCAATCGCTTACACGCGAGATCGGCGGCCGTCCGCTGGACTCAGCGCTCCAAGCCGACCTGCAGCGTCTGTTTCCCTACGAAGGCGCTGTATGCCAAAGCATCTTCCAGGCCTGTAAGCAGGGTATAGAAGACGGCTGGATGTGCAAATACGAACATGGCGGCATACGCTACGGCCGCGTCATCAAACCCGACCCCGAACTGCACGGCTATTCGGTGGATGTGGTCGAAATGCAAGACATCGCCGGCCCCGAACACTGTCACCCCTTGGGCGAGATCGA
>DATCYE010000222.1:0-3625 GCA_036570485.1 Pusillimonas sp.
TCCTGTTCGCCCTGCCAGTCGCGCTCTAGTTGCGCTTGTTGGATACGGCTATTGACGCCCAAAGTTTCCCAGGATGCCGATGGATGCGCCGCATGAACCGGCAAACCGTCTTTTACCGAAAGCCCCACCACGTCGGTCAAATAATATTCACCTTGCGCATTGTTGTTATCGATGCGCGACAGCCAGTCTTTAAGACGACCGGTAGGTGCCACCAATATGCCGGTGTTCACCTCGTTAAGCAGAAGCTCGTCAGGCGTGGCGTCTTTATGCTCGACAATGCGCTGCACCTGACCGCTGTCGTTGCGCACGATGCGACCGTAGCCGCTGGGGTCGTCGAGCTTCTCGGTAAGCACAGCCATGCCGCCGCCTCGCGCATCCAGCAGGCCTTGCAGCGTTGCCGACTGCACCAAAGGCACGTCGCCATACAAAACCAGCGTCGCGCTGTCGTCGGCGCCGCCGTCAAGCAAAAACGGAACGGCCTGTTGCACGGCATGCCCCGTACCCTGTTGAGGACTTTGCAGAGCGAACTGGATGTCTTGCTGATCGGCAAAGGCTTGCTTGACACGATCGGCCCCATGCCCCACCACCACAACAATGCGTTGCGGGCCAAGCTTTCGCGCATTGTCCAGCACATGAGCCAGCATGGGTTTGCCTGCCAGCGGGTGCAATACTTTGGGTAAATCGGATTGCATGCGTTTGCCAAGACCGGCAGCCAGAATAACTATGTTCAACATGAAAGCGCTTAATGAATATGAATAAGAGTCAGAATACCCGGAAAGCCAAAATGACATATAAGCTCATCTTGCAAGGTGTTACTGCATACTGTGCCTGCTATTGAGCCTTGCGCGAGGCCGAATTGCGGCTGCTTGGCCGGGCGGCCGCTTTACGGGCAGTTTTACGGACTGCCTTGGCCGGCGTTGCAGCGGCTTTTCTGGTGGCTTTCCTGGCCGTGCCGGCGGGGGCCTTGCCCAGCGTCGAATCGGAAGAAACGCTGGCTGCCGACTGCCGCGCGGCTTCAGCCGCAGCTTCGGCGCCCTGCAATGTGGCGCTAGTGGCCGCCGCCAGGGAGTCGAACTGCTTTTGCAACATGTCCCACCAGCCCTGCGCCGCGCTGGCTGCCTGAGCGGCATGGGCTTGCGCGGCTTCTGGCTGCGGGTCCTGCCCTGCGGCTGGCGCCGCGGCAGGCTTGATGCCCAGCACCTGTTCAAGCGGCAATGACGCGTCGCCCGACGAGCCTGCCGGCATAGCACTACCCATGAAGGATTTGAGCGTTGCGATTGTGGCTCGCTGCACTTCCAGGCCTTGTATGGTGCTGGACAGCATCGACAAACTCATGCGCAGCCAGTTTTCGACCGCGCGCAGGTCGGCGATGCGCCGCTCCAGGTCTTCCAGCGAAACGGGCGTAGTCATGGATGCCTGATCCAAACCCGACGAGCCAGCCAAGCCCTGCCAGGCCTGACGCATCATTTCCATGCTGGCCATCAGCGGATTGCTGGCCATGTCTGCGCTTTGTCCAAATCCCGGCAGAACAAAGGGATTATGATTTTGAGTAGTCATGACAGCTCCTGGAGGCACCGTTGGGGATGCACGGCAGCCACAAGGCCGCCGCATGATGTACCGCTAGCTTAAACTGAAGCCGCGCAGCCGTCTAATGCCCTGAATCATAAGCAAGCTAAAGAATCAGCCCCTCGCGGACTCGTTTCTGCAAGCCATCTAAAATGACCAGTTCGGCCTCGCGGGTGAATTCATTTGCCTGGACCATAGACCATAGATCGTCAATGGATACCAGGCGAATTTCGCTGACCTCGCCGTCCAGGTTCTTGGGTGCGACGGACTCGGCCAGCACACAATCGCTGACCAGCACGTCTTCGACCTGATAGCCTTCGGGCAAACGCCTATGCATACGCAAAATAATGCGCTGTTCTGAACGGCCATCAAGGTCGGAGGGCACCAACCCCGCTTCCTCGTTGCTTTCCCGCAACAGGGATGTGTCCAGGTTTTCGCCCGCGCCGGCCAGGCCACCGACCAACGTGTCCCACATGCCCGGATCGGTGGATTTACTGGCGGCTCGACGCGCGATCCAAAGCCGTCCATCGGGCGACCAGGCATTCAAATGCACCGCCTTGGTCAACAAGCCCAAGGGGCGAACCGCCGCACGCTCGATCACGCCCAAACGGCGCCCCTCGCCGAACACATCCAGCAATTCGTTACGCCAGCCGCGCAGGCAACCGGTATCTTTCAGGGCGACGGCAAGCTGCGCCAACACCCCGTTTAGCGGCAAACGCTGCCGGGGAGCCGCCGTAACGTGGACGGCCTCGGCCTCGACGTGCACGCCGGGCAGACCGCACAAGTGGTTGGTGGCTTTTGCTGTGATCCAGCCCGATACTTTTCCCGCAACCGTCAGGGGACGCGAGCCGTTCGGCGGCAATTGCTGGATTCGTTTGGCTAGTTGTTTATAACGCGTGTGCAGTACTGGCGCCAACACGCGGGCGTGTGCATCTTTCATGCATTAATTGTAGTGGAAGCGAGCCCGATTATGCTGTGTTTTCAGGGCGCCGGAACATAATGCGAGCAGGCAGTCAACCCAGCGGCCCTCTAGTTCGCTATAATTCTGCGGTCTTTAAGTAAATTCGAGCAGGTAGTTAACGGCTTTATCATTTTAAGCCTGCCGTCCAATAATTGTGTGCTCCTCCGACGTTTTTTCGATCAAGATGTTTGATCGGAATCAACGTTTGTTAAGGGCGCGTCGTATTTCGAGGTCAGCATGAAGAAGTTGAGAGGGTTACTGGGCACTGGCGCTTTGCTATTTGCGAGCGTTGCCGGTGCGCAGATCAAGGATATGCCCGGAGGCCCCAGAGTCAATCAGCTCAATCTCCACGAAGGGGTAACAAAAATCGCGCAGGACATCATGTGGATCCACTGGATGATGTTAATCATCTGTGCGATCATTTTTGTCGGCGTCTTCGGGGTAATGTTCTACTCCATCATCATGCACCGAAAGTCGCGCGGCGCGGTTCCCGCAAAATTTCACGAGCATGTCGGCATTGAAATCGCCTGGACGGTCATTCCTTTCCTGATCGTCATCGGCATGGCGCTGCCTGCAACGCGCACTGTCGTCGCCATGAAAGACACGTCCAGCTCCGATCTGACCGTCAAGGTGACCGGCTATCAATGGAAGTGGGGCTACGAATACCTCGACGGCCCCGCACAGGGCGTCAAGTTTCTGTCCAATTTGGCCACCCCCCGCGAACAGATCACAGGCGCAGCGCCTCGTACCGACCTGTATCTAATGGAAGTCGACAAGCCGCTGGTCGTACCGGTCGACAAGAAGGTGCGCATCGTCCTGACGGCTAACGACGTTATTCACTCCTGGATGGTTCCCGAGTTCGGCGTCAAGCAAGACGCCATGCCCGGCTTCCTGCGCGACACCTGGTTCCGCGCCGAGAAAATCGGCACCTACCGTGGCCAGTGCGCCGAGCTTTGCGGCAAGGATCACGCCTTCATGCCTATCGTGGTCGATGTGGTTTCCCAGGAAGACTACGAAAAATGGTCGGCCGAGCAAAAGAAAGCCTTGGCTTCCGCAGCCGACGATCCCAATAAAGAATGGACCAAGGACGAACTCATC
>DATCYE010000223.1:0-2388 GCA_036570485.1 Pusillimonas sp.
TTGAGCCGGCCTGAGCCGGCAATTATCTGCTACTTAGCCGGCGAAGTCGCCGCGACGTGCAGCGCTTTTTCCGCGCGTCGAGGTGGGCTTGCCGCCAAAGCCCGGGCGGGCTGTGGGACGCGTGGCGGGCTTGCCTGCACCCTTGTGCGAGAACTCGGGACGAGCGCTACGAGCCGGGCGGTCGCTGGCGGCACGGTCACCGAAGGCCGGGCGTTCGCTGCGGGCAGGACGATCCCCGAAGGCTGGCTTGTCGCCAAATGCGGGCCTGTCGCTGCGGCCTTTGTAGCCGCCGCTGCGTTCTTCACCACCAAAGCTCTTGCGGCTGTCGCTGGCGCGGTCGTAGGAAGGACGGCCTTCGTAGGCTGGACGGTCGCCGCTACGTGCTGGGCGGCCTTCGTAAGCAGGTTTATCGCCAAAGCGGGGCTTGCCTTCGTAAGCAGGCTTGTCGCCAAAACGCGGCTTGCCTTCATAGGCCGGCTTCTCGCCATAGGGAGCGCGATCTGCACCGGGCTTGCGGCCGTAGCTGGGCTTGCCGCCGCCGTAGCCGCCGCGCGGAGCAAAGCTCTTGCCGCCGGGCTTGCGGTCGGTGTAGGTGGGGCGCACGGTTTTCTTGGGCTCAAGGCCTTCGATGGTTTCAGACGGAATGGGCTGGCCGATGTAGTGTTCGATGCGACGAACTTTATGGCGCTCGGAGTGCACGGCCAGGGTAAAGGCCAGACCGCTGCGGCCGGCGCGGCCGGTACGGCCGATACGGTGCACGTAGTCTTCGGCCTGCATGGGCAAGTCGTAGTTGACGGCGTGGCTGATGCCTTGCACGTCGATGCCGCGTGCGGCAACGTCGGTGGCAACCAGGACGCGCAGCTGGCCTTTTTGCAACAGACCCAGAGTGCGAGTGCGCTGACGCTGGTTCATGTCGCCATGCAGGGCGGCGGCGGCAAAGCCTTGATCGGACAAACGGTCGGCCAGATCATCGGCGCCGCGCTTGGTTGCGGTAAAGACGATGGCCTGTTCCATATTTGCATCGCGCAGCAGGTGATCGAGCAAACGCATCTTGTGGCCGTTGTCGTCGGCATACAGCAGGCTTTGGGTGATGTTGCTGTGTTTTTCTTTCTGGCCGGATATCTCGATTTTCTGCGGGTCGCGCATCATCTTGGCGGCCAGGCGGGCAATAGTGCCGTCCAGCGTTGCCGAGAACAGCAAGGTCTGGCGGTCTTTCGGCGTGCTGCCGACGATGGTTTCGATGTCTTCGATGAAGCCCATGTCCAGCATGCGGTCGGCTTCGTCCAGCACCAGGGTGTGAACGGTGGAAAGATTGACGCGCTTGGCCTGCAGGTGATCGATCAGGCGACCGGGCGTGGCAACCAGCACGTCGACACGGCGCGAAAGGGCTTTAAGCTGAGCGCCGTAAGGCATGCCGCCCACAACCACGGCGATGCGCAGATCTTTAATATGCGAGCCGTATAGCTTGGTGGCGTCGGCCACTTGCATGGCCAGTTCGCGGGTGGGGGTCAATACCAGCACTTGCACGCCGCTGCTTTTGCTGGGCGGCATGTTGGAAATGCGGTTCAGGGCGGGAAGCATGAAGGCGGCGGTCTTGCCGCTGCCTGTCTGCGAAGAAACCATCAGGTCGTGGCCTGCCAGAGCCTTGGGAATGGCCGCAGCCTGGACGGAAGTGGGCTCGGTAAAGCCTGCTTTCAGAACGGCGGACAACAGGGTAGGCGCGAGACCTAAAGTATCGAAAGACATGAGTATCCTTTGCCGAAGTAACGGCATACACATAGCGCTAGGCAGGGGAAGTGAGCCCGGTGCGCTGGTTGATTGGAGCATCGTGCCGACCGAATCAACCTAAAGTGCAGCGTGGTGTCTTGAAGACGCGGCGAAAGGCTCGGGGGTCAGGGAGCGATGGCGTTCGACATGGGTGCTGAAAGCTCAGGCAACTGCTATGCGACAGCTTGCGCTGTATGAAAATGTCGACGCTTGGATAATGCAGTGCCGAAATTATATACGGATTCCCCGTCTTGGGGAAAGCCCTAAGTTGTTAAGAAGCAACAATATCGTTCAGGGCGGCCACCACGGCGGTGTGATATTGCGGCAGGCGGGCCTGAATCGTTGCCTTGTGGGCGCTCCAGGCGGCGACTTGTTCGGCGGAGCGGTTGGGCGCCGGTGCCCAGACAGCTTCTGGAAAATGGCTATCCCCCGTCCAGCGCGGAATTACATGCCAGTGAAGATGCGGCACCATATTGCCGAATTGCGCCAGATTGATCTTGTCGGGGCGCAAGATGTCGCGCTGCGCTTGTTCAACCCGCCAGACCGCGTCCATAAGTGCCTGCCGGGCGGTGGCCGACAATTGAGTCATTTCGGCAATGTGTTTCTGCCATACCACCCGGG
>DATCYE010000224.1:0-10145 GCA_036570485.1 Pusillimonas sp.
GCCGTGACTTGGCTCAGATTATTCTGCAGAAACCAAGCGCCCAAACCACCCACTGCCACGATAAGAATCATGAAGGTGGCAAGAACCAGCATTAATATGGAACTGACTTTGGCATCGCCAATACGGAAGCCGCGTTTGCCGCGTGCCTTGCTTTTCTTTTCTTTAACGGAAGACTGCATCGAGTTGGACATAATGGAACCTGGATAGCGTTATAAGTGCATTCGCACAAGCAAAAACTCAGCTGTTGGATTTACTGCAATACGGGGTAAGTAAACGCAGGCTTGTGTATGACGCCGGATAGCGGTGCGTCGGAAGGAGCAGCAGGGTTACTGCCTTCGACAGCAACAGCACCTGCCGAATGTTCTGGATATATTGTTGTGCTCGCCGCAGGTGCCCGACGCACCCGCGTGTCGTAGGGGACAGTCTGATTTTGTTCGCCGTATTCGTTGATACGCGGGATGTTCACGCTTTTCACAATATTCCGGAAGCTGCCGTCGGGCCCGAAAGCCAGCCAGAGCTCCTGGTTGAAGTAAACCGCGTCGGTTGCCAGCGTTAGCTTATGCGACCAGATGGCCATGGCCGAACCGTCTTGCTGTCTATATACATTAACCGGATCGGCACGCAGCAGTTGGCTGGCCTCGGTCATGTTGGTCTGGCCGTGTACCAGCAGCGGGATAGCGGACGAATCAAAGTTGTTGCCTGTGGTGCTGCATGCAGCCAGCCCCAGCAGGCTTGCGGACGCAAGCAGCAGGGCTGAAAAAGAGCGGCGTAGCCGACTGGGTACCCACATGATCAGAACTCGACCCAATCATCGTCGCTGGCCGGCTGGCGCGCGGCTGCCTTCGAGGGCATGACATAGGACGGCTGGGCGGGCGCGGCGGCCGGGCGGCCGGCACCGGCCGTTTTGCCGGGCGCAGTAGCGGCACCGTTGGTTTGCGGCTTGCCTGCCGGCGGCACGCGGATATCGGCCGTGCCGGCATTGCTGCGTTGCGCCGTAGCGCCATGCCCCACCAAGGCTGCGGCAGATGCCCGGGGCCTGCCGGCAGCGGGCGTATTGGCTACTGCCGGGCGCTTGGCGCTCGCCATTATCTGTTTGGCGGAAACATCAATGACTTCCCTGCCCGTAGTCTTGAAAGCCGATACTGCACCACTGACGCTGGATACCTGCTCGCGCAGGCTGGCCGCCGACGTAGCAGCCTCTTGGACCAACACCGCATTCTGCTGAGTCACCATATCCATTTGCGTCACGGCGCGATTGATCTGGTCTATGCCTGACGACTGCTCGGTTGTAGCAGCGGAAATTTCGCCCATGATGTCGGTGACGCGCGCCACCGAGGCGACGATTTCCTGCATGGTGGCGCCGGCGCGCTCGACCTGCGCCGAACCTTCGGACACCCGCTTGACCGAATCGTCGATAAGGCCTTTGATTTCTTTGGCCGCTTGGGCGCTGCGCTGTGCCAGCGAACGCACTTCGGACGCAACAACCGCAAAGCCTTTACCCTGCTCGCCGGCGCGCGCCGCTTCGACGGCTGCGTTCAAGGCCAGAATATTGGTCTGGAAGGCAATGCTGTCGATAACGCCGACGATGTCGGAAATTTTGCGCGAACTGGCCGAGATCCCTTCCATGGTGGAGATGACCTCGCCCACGGCATGACCGCCGCGCTGCGCGACATCGGAGGCCGAGGCAGCCAACTGGTTGGCCTGGCGGGCGTTGTCGGCGTTCTGCTTGACGGTGCTGGCCAACTGCTCCATGCTGGCGGCGGTTTGCTGCAAGGCGGCGGCCTGCTGTTCGGTACGACCGCTTAAATCGGTATTGCCGGTAACGATTTGCTGCGAGCCCGCATGGATTTCTTCCATTCCGGCCCGCACTGTACCCACCATACGGCCCAGGCTATCTTGCATGCGCTTGAGCGCAAAATACAGCATGCCGATTTCATTTTCCGAATCGACATCAATGCGTTGGGTCAGGTCGCCCGCCGCAATGTGCTCGAAATGGGCGCCCACTTGCTTGAGCGGCCGCAGCACAGTGCGCGACAACACCACATAAGCCAGCATGGCCAGCACTATGGCCAGAGCAATCAACCCCACGAAAATGTAGTGCGACCACTGGAAATGCCCTTCTAGCGTCTTCAGCAGATCGGCACTGGCATTGCCGCTGGCCAACAGCGCAAGCGCCGACGATTGGCTATTCCAACCGACCCCCACAGCAGCAAGCGTCAATACCGACAGAAATATCACAACAATGGAAAGCGTAGCTTTAAGTTGCAATTGCTTCAGGCTCATCTATTATTCTCACTTCACACCAAAACAACAGGAAAATTCCCAGATGGTGTCTCCGCCCCTGGGAATATGTGCTCTACTAATTTGAACCGATATTGAACAAGCTAAGCGACTGGATCTTCCGGAAAGCCAGCGAAGCCGCTTCCAGCGCCGAGGAACGCAACTGCAACTGCGTCGTGGCGGTGTAGTAGTCCAAGTCTTCCATCTTGGACAATTGCGAGCTATAGCCCAGGCCGCGCTGAGCGCCGTTGGCATCCAGCGCGTCTAGCTCGTTCATGCGTGCGCCCACCGATGCGCGCACCGTTAGGACGTTGTTGTAGTTGACGTCGATGCGCTGTATGGCGGTGCCCAATGTGTTCAGGAACTTTGCCGTCTTCGCTTCATCGGCCTGCATAGGGTCGGCCAAGGCGGCGATGATGCCGTCCAGCGTATCGAAAATATTTAGATTGGTATTGGCGCCGGCGGCCGTGGCCGCGACATCGATTTGCTCGCCTCCCACTGGGGTACCGGAAATCTGTAATTCCATGCCTTCGAACGTCAAGGTGTTGGATACTAGCGGGTCATAAACGCCGCCGGTAACAACAGTGGAAACATTGCCATCGCCATCAGTCATCACCACGTCGTATGCGGTGGGGGACGTAAACTGAATTGCAAACGTGTTTGTGGGGTCGGCTAGCGCAGGGTCGGCCACACGCGGGATACCGATGGCCAAGCCGGTGGCCGCAGTCGGGACGGCTGTATACGCTGGCGCGCTGGCGGGCTCAATCGTGAACGTGTCGCCAATGGCCGGTTGCCCCGACATCTCGACCTGTACGCCGCCCTGCAAGGCTATCGACTTGCTGCTTCCGGCCACATAGCCCGCTCCTGCGTAGCTATAGACCGCATTGCCGGCTGAGTCCGAAACATCGACCGTATAGTCGGTAGCGGACGTAAACGTGACGGTATAGGTCTGCCCAACGCCGGCGCCCGAGGGGTCGGTAATGGATGGCTTGCTGACCAGGCCTGTGCCGGTGTTACCCGAGCCGGCAGTCGTTAAGTAAACACGGGCTCCGGGCGCGGCACGGTTAAAAACATCCGAACCGACATCGCTGCCGGCTATGCGCCGGGTCTGGTCGGCCTGGATATTGCGCTGATTCTGGTCGCCCATGTAGACGATTTTTCCGCCCACTTCCTGAAAAGCGGCAGTATCGCCCTTGGCGCCCGAGAACAGATATTGCCCGCTGCCGTCGGTGGCGTTAGCCAAGCCCAGCAGGCTGGTGCGCGCGCTGGCCAGCACATTGCTAAGCGTGGCGCGGTCGGCATCGGCCATGGTGCCGTTACCGGCTTCGATCAGGCGCGTCTTGATGTCTTGCAGCAGCGTGGTCACCGAATTAAGGGTGTTTTCTTCGATGCCCAGATTGCTCTTGGCCACATCGCGGTTATCGGCGAAGCGCTTGTTCAGCGATTGCGACTGGCTGATGTTAATAGCTTGCGCCGCCGCCAGGGGATCGTCGGCAGGCGTCACCATGCGCTGGCCACTGCCGATCTGTTGATACAGATGCATCAGGTCGGACTGCTGCGCGTTGATGGAATTGAGTCCCGTCTGAAAAAACAAGGTGGAACTAATACGCATGGTGAAAATCCTGAAAAAATTAAGCGATCAAAAATGCAACAAGCCCGATTAACTGCGCAAGCTCAGCAGGGTATCGAACAAGGTGGAGCTGACATCGATCAGCCGTGATGCCGCGCGGAACTGCTCTTGATAGCGGTCCAAATTGACATACTCTTCGTTAAGGTTCACGCCCGACACCGTCTGCTGCGCCGCATAGTTCTGCTGAATCAGCGTGGCCTGGGCCTTGGCCGCCGTGGCGTTCTGCTGGGTCAGTACGCCAACCTTGTTGACGATCTGCGAAAACGATTCGTTCAGGCTCATGGCGTTGTTACCCAAGATTTTCTTGGTTTGCAGTTCAGCCATGGCCAACGCATTATCGCCATTGGCCGTACCGGTGCCAGGCCCCGAAGCGGCAATCTTGGCCGGGTCGTTGATGGCCAGCGACAGATTCGCCCCGGCGGCGCGGGTAGGCTGAACCAGCCAGGAATCGCCGACGGCCGGCGCTCCGCCGGTGAAATCGAAGGTTACGCCATCGACCGTTCCGGTGGTGCCGGTCAGCGCGGTGGTGGTGCCATTGGGGATGCTGGTTACGGAATAACCGGTGGCGGTGCGCTCTACCCGGTAGTCTTGGCCGGTAAGCTGATTAGCATCGGTCAGATCGATATTCAATACCGCCGCGCCGGCATTGCCCGCACCGGGGATGGCTTTCACCGTACCCAGGGTGAAGAAATCGCTGCCGGCCACGCCGCTCAGGTCTTCGCCTTGCTTATGCAATTCGTTCACGGCCGTGGCCAAGCCAACGGCCAGGCGACCCAGGCTGTTCTGCACGGTATCCAGGGCATCGCGGCGGTAGGCGATAAGGCCGCCCAGCGTACCGCCCTTGATGCGGCTTTCGTCGAGCTCGATTTTCAGCGTCGTGCCATTGGGGCCGGGCGCCGAGTACGCCACGACGACGCGCGCAGGATCGTCGGCCGAAGGCTGCGCATGCAACGGGAATACCGTGTCGCCGCCCAGCAGAATCTGGCCATTGCCCACGGTAAGATTGAAGCTGCCGTCCTGCTCGATGACGTTCACACCCACCAGTTGGCTAAGCTCGGAGACCAGTTGGTCGCGCTGATCCAGCAAATCGTTGGGTGCGTGCTGCGACGCCGTGGCGTACGCCGTGGTGATTTGCGTATTCAGGTCGCGGATGCGTTCCGCGAAACTGTTGATTTGAGTCACGACGGTCGTGACTTGGGTATTGATGTTGTTGCGCTGGCTGTCCAGGAAGGCATTGGTGTCGTTGATCTGGCCTACCAGGCTGCTGGCGCGGCCCAGCAGTTCCTGGCGCGCGGCGCTGTCGGCCGGCGCCGACGCTACTGCCTGAATGCCGTCAAAGAATTTTTGCAAGGCGGGCGTAATGCCCACTGTGCGATCGGCGAACAGGTTGTTGATTTGGGTGATTTCGGTGCCATAGGTGGCGATGGACGCGCCGGTGGTCTGCGCATTGACCAGTTGCCTGAACAGAAAGCCGTCGTAAGCGCGCTGCACGGTAACTGCCTGCACACCCCGGCCAATATAGCCGGCGCTGGTGGCGGCGGCCCCTGCGGTTTCAACCAGCACTGACTGACGGTTATAGCCTTCGGTGGCCGCATTGTTGATGTTGTGGCCGGCTGTTTGCAAACGGCTTTGCGCTGCCGCTAAACCGCTAAGACCCAGATTGGATAGATTCATGAAGGATTCCGCGTTCAGTCAGGTGGACAATCATCCATCTGCATTTAAATACTATGTACTGTATTAACGGCTACAACCCCAAAAGGTTTAGCCCTGCATTTGACCCGATTCAGCCTGCCCTTCATCAGCTTGCGCGTTTGATCGATCCCGAATCGAAATAAGACATAATGGAGATCAGCTTATCGGCATACGCCGGATCGGTGGCATAGCCGGCCGCTTGTATCTTGCGGGCGGCATCTTCGGCCGACGTGGCCGCAACGACACTGCTATAGCGGTCATTATTGCTAATCAAGCGCGCATAATCGGCGAAAGACTCGGCATACGAACCGTAGGCACGAAAAGGCTGCGTAAGCTTTTTTGCCACGCCATTTTCGTATTCAGTGGTGGTGATATGGACCACATCACCCTTCCAGCCCGAAGTGGCCTTGATGCCGAACAGGTTGTAACTGGTGGAGCCGTCGGGACGCATGATCTCACGCTTGCCCCAACCCGATTCCAGCGCCGCCTGACTCAAGATCAACTTTTCAGGAACGCCGCTTTGATTCGCAGCCACGCGAGCGGCGTTGGACATCTTCGAAACAAAGTTCTGTATATGCTCGGGTGCGCCCTTGATGGCCGAATAGATTTTTTCGGTCAGCGGGTTGTGCGCCAGCAGATTGATCAGGTCGCCTATGGACGAGGCATCGTTACGGCGCCCGTCTCCGACACGCGAGCTCAAACCGGGCAAACGTGAACGGGCCAGCTCGGGCGGAATGGATGCGCCGCCCACGCCGCCGGCCGGACCGCCCTGGGCAGCCTGGATCTGATCCAGTAGAGCCCGCGCCAGTCCTATGCCCGGATTGGCCAATTGCAAAGCCATTTGCTCGTCGCTCATGCTCTGGGCCAATCGGGTCTGCTGACTGTCGAATGCACCGGGCGCCACTGAAACCTGTCGCGCCTGCTTGAGCATTTGTTGGATGAACAAGGCCTCAAACTGCTGCGCTACTTCTTTTTCAGCATCAGGCGATGCGGCGGCACCGGCGCGCACGCCCTGCTTCAGGCTGTTCAGACCACTGAAATCCAGGGCGGAAGGATTGCCTTGGCTGGGACGGGGAATGTATTGTACGAACGCCATATCGGGCCTATATGATTTCCAGGTCGGCGCGCAAGGCGCCGGCGCTCTTCAGGTTCTGCAATATGGACAGCAAATCCTGGGGCGTAGCGCCCAGCGCGTTCAGGGCCTTGACCACGTCGGCCAGGTTGGCGCTGGTGGTCACCCGCTGCAAGCTGCCGGTATCGGAACGCATTTCGATCTGTGTGTTGTCGGTAACCACCGTCTGTCCGCCGCCAAACGGCGTATCGGGCTGACTGACCTGCGAATCGCGACTGATGACCACCGACAGGTTGCCATAGGCAATGGCGGCTTCGTCTATGGTGACGGTACGGTTCATGACGACCGAACCGGTGCGCGCATTGACGACCACCTTGGCGCGAGCCGGCGGCAGCTTGACCTGCATGTTTTCCACCCGCGACAGGAAAGCGGTCTGGGCGGTGGGGTCGATAGGGCCGCGCACCTGAATGACGCGTCCATCCAGGGCGACGGCGGCTTGCGGGCCGAACTGGCGATTCAAGGCGGCGACCACATTTTGGGCTGTACCGAAATCAGTGTTGTTCAGTTCAAGATTAATGATGCCATCGCGCGCGTAAATAGTCGGCACGCTGCGTTCGACGATGGCGCCATTGGAAATAATGCCGCCGTTAAGCTGGTTGACCTGCACGCTGGATCCACCGGCTTGCGCACCGGCGCCGCCCACCAGCAAGTTGCCTTGCGCAATAGCGTAAACCTGACCGTTCGCGCCTTTAAGCGGCGTCATCAGCAAGGTGCCGCCGCGCAGGCTCTTGGCATTACCCATCGACGACACGACCACATCCATGGTTTGACCAGGCTGCGCAAAAGCCGCCAGCTTGGCGGTCACCATGACCGCGGCCACGTTTTTGACCTGCATATTGGTGCCCTGCGGCACCGTCACGCCCAATTGCGAAAGCATATTGGTCAGGCTTTGTTGGGTAAACGGCGTCTGACGCACCTGGTCGCCGCTGCCATCCAAGCCCACGACCAGGCCGTAGCCTATCAATTGGTTGGCGCGCACGCCCTGAATGGAGGCCAGGTCTTTGATGCGCTCGGCCTGCGCCGGAGCCGCGACGGCGGCGCACAGCGCGCCCAGCACCAGCGCGCTTGCGTAACGGCCCAGCTTGTTGAGGAAGTATGAAATCAAAGCCGGTACCCTGTCAGAACGGGGAAATATTCAGGAAGAAACGCTGCAGCCACCCCATGGTCTGCACTTCGTCCATGGTGCCCTTGCTGCGGAACTCGATACGCGCATCGGCAACCTGGGTGGACGACACTGTGTTCGAGCCGGTGATGGAACGCGGATCGACCACGCCGGAAAAGCGGATGTGTTCGCTGCCCCGGTTGATGGCTATCTGTTTATCGCCCGCGATCTGCAAATTGCCGTTGGGCAGCACGCCGATAACCGTCGTGGTCAGGGTGCCCTGGAAAGTGTTGTCGGCGCGGGTCGAGCCTTTGCCCTCGGATGCATTGCTGCCGGTCATGCCGAAGTTCTGCTTGGCGCCCAGGTCGGTGGGGAGAATCGCCGGTGCCAATTCAACATCCAGGCCTGCGCTGCCACTGCGATCCGTCGTGGTCTGCACGTTCTTGGCCGCGTTGGTCCTCTCTTGAATGATAACCGTGACGATATCGCCCACATTACGCGGACGGCGGTCCTCGAACAAGGGATAGTTGCCGTAGGCGGTGGGCTGGTAGATGGAACCATTGGCCTGCGCGCTGGGCAAGGGGGGCAACGGCGGCGGCGCCGTCAAGGGCCCCGTCACCACAGGCTCGGGCGGCACCAAAGCGCAGCCCGATACAGCGGCAACGGTCAGACAAAGCAAAAAGCGGATAAGACGTTTAAGCATTAAATTTACAGTTGAGTCAGGCGCGCCAGCATCTGGTCCGAAGTCTGGATGGCCTTGCTGTTCATTTCGTAGGCGCGCTGGGTAGTGATCATATTGACCAGTTCCTCGGCCACGTTCACGTTGGACGTTTCGGTGTATTGCTGCAGCAACAGGCCGGCGCCATCCAGTCCAGGCTGGGCAAAGTTGGCTGGGCCCGACGCGTCGGTTTCCACGTACAAGTTCTCGCCGGCGCTTTGCAGGCCGGTGGTATTGACGAAGGTGCTCAGCTGCAACTGGCCGATCTGCACGTTGGTCCCTGCGGCGCCGGGCTGGGTCACCGACACGGTGCCGTCACGCGCAATGGTAATGGTCAGCGCATTATCGGGCACGTTAATGGGCGGCTGAATGGGGTAACCGCCGGCCGTCACCAATTGGCCGTTCTGGTCCTTTTGCAGGTTGCCGTCGCGCGTATAGGCAAAGGTGCCATCGGGCATTTCCACTTGCAGGAAACCATTGCCCTGAATAGCGATATCCAAAGGATTACCGGTTTCTTTCACATTCCCCTGGGTGTGGATGCGCTCGGTCGCCACCGTGCGCACGCCGGTACCGATCTGCAAGCCCGAGGGCAACTGATTGGCGGCGCCGACCTGGGCACCGGGCTGGCGTATGGTCTGGTACATCAGGTCTTCGAACACGGCGCGGCTGCGCTTGAAGGCACTGGTGTTGACGTTGGCCAAGTTATTGGAAATCACATCCATATAGGTCTGCTGCGATTCCAGGCCGGTTTTGGCAATCCAGAGTGAACGTATCATTTTTTTATCCTTGTAGCGCGGGGTCTTCGCGCCAGTACTAAATTAAGCCTTAGTTGGTCGACAGTATGGAATTGGCCCGCTCCGCATTGGCGCTGGCGTCCTGTATGACCTTCATTTGCATTTCAAAACGGCGCGCATTGGCGATCATCCCCACCATGGCTTCGGCGGGATTGACGTTGCTTTTTTCAACGAAGCCCGCAATCATGCGCACCTGCGGGTCGGCCTGCGCCACTTGGCCGCCGGCCACGCGAAACAAGCCGTCGTCGCTGCGCACCATGTCGGCGGCGGGCGGATTCACCAGCTTCAACTGCCCAAGAAGCTGAATATCGTTAGGGTTGTCGCCCGCGCCCAGAGCCGAAATCTGCCCATCGCCGGAAAACGTGACCGCGCCCCGTTCAGGAACCTCGACCGGCGCGCCGTCGGCCGACATCACCGGAAAGCCTTGCTGGGTAACCAGTTGGCCTAACGTATTGACTGCGAATTCGCCCGAGCGGGTGTAGGCCTCGCCCTGCGGGGTCTGCACGCTGAACCAGCCGTCGCCCGTAATGGCCGCATCCAGGGCATGGCCAGTTTCGACCATGGTGCCCTGCTGAAGATTGCTGCCAGGCGTGGACGTTACCGTGGACACGCGGGTCGGCATGCCGGGCTGGCCCACGACGGGAACGGAGCGGTAAATAGCAAACTGCTCGCGAAAACCCGTGGTGCTGACATTGGCCATGTTGTTGCTGATAACGGCCTGCTGCTCCAGCACCCGGGCGGCGCCGCCTGCGGCGGTGTAAATGATGCGGTCCATTTATGCTTGCTTAGCGCATGTT
>DATCYE010000225.1:0-5310 GCA_036570485.1 Pusillimonas sp.
AAGCCAAGGGAGAACCCCCGGACAAACTCCGAGGACTCAATGAATACGCTGTATCCCGGTTCCCTGATCAAGAACTGTCAGAGAGTATCTTTTGCCCGACCGGCTGCGGCGGTATAGGTCTTAGTTGCGGCCGGGCAAGACAAGCCCAGCGCGGAAGTAAAGGCACTACGCTGATGGGGCCAAGCCCGCCGCCGGATTTCTCCGGGTGGCGGGCTTGGCCCCATGTAGTGGAAACTACGGCCAGGTGAAGAATCAGCCGAACAGCTTGTTGGCCACCTGAGCAATGTGCTCGCCCTGGAAGCGCGCGCCGGCCAGTTCATTTTCCGAAGGCTGACGCGAACCATCGCCGCCCGTAAGCGTGCTTGCACCGTAGGGGCTTCCACCGGTTATTTCGTCCAGGGTCATCTGGCCCTGAAAGCTATATGGCAAACCTACGGTGATCAGGCCGAAGTGCATCAGGTTGGTCAGGATCGAGAATAAAGTGACTTCCTGGCCGCCGTGCTGTGTGGCGGTCGACGTAAAGGCGCCACCCACTTTGCCGTTCAGCGCGCCGCGTGCCCACAGGCCGCCGGCTTGATCCAGAAAATTAGCCATTTGCGACGACATGCGACCGAAGCGCGTGCCGGTTCCGACGATGATGGCGTCGTAGTGTTCCAGCTCTTCGACCTTGGCAATGGGCGCCTGCTGATCGAGCTTGTAATGGGACGCTTTGGCGACCGCTTCGGGGACCAACTCGGGAACGCGCTTGATATCAACGGTGGCGCCCGTTGCGCGTGCGCCCTCGGCAACAGCTTGAGCCATGGTTTCTATGTGTCCATAGGCCGAATAATAAAGAACCAGTACTTTTGCCATGTATAACTCCAGATCGTGAATGGGCCGCGCCGGATCGCTTCCAGCGTGATATCGAACGCAATGCCTTCGACTGATAAATATTCTATTATCAATAAAAACAGATCAGAAGCCGTTAATATGGATATGTTTTTTCCAATTATGGAACAGTTAAAGGGTAAAGCATGAATCTGAACGCCAACGACCTTATTGTTTTTGCTCACATCGTCGATGCTGGCAGTTTCTCGCGTGCATCGGCGCATACCGGCTTGCCCAAATCAACCTTGTCGCGCCGCATGACCGCTTTGGAAAGCCTGCTGGGCCAACGTCTATTGACCCGCAGCACGCGCCGACTGGCCATTACTGAATTTGGCGAAACCATACTGAAACATGCCAGGCGTCTGCTTGATGAGACCGAGGCTGCGGCAGCGCTGGCTCAGCATCAACAAATCACGCCGCAGGGAACCCTTAGAGTTTCTCTACCGCCCGAATTTCACGAGCTGGAACTGGTTCCATTCCTAACCCGGTTTTCAAAAGAGTACCCTGCACTGCGCCTGGAGCTGGATCTTTCCTCGCGGCGTGTCGACCTGATTGCCGAGCGTTTCGATGTGGCCGTCCGCATCGCCAATCGACTTCCAGACGACAATACCTTGGTCGCGCGCCAACTTGCAACCTTGCACAACGGCTTGTATGCCAGCCCGTCCTATCTGGCGGCGCGAGGTGTGCCGACAGACCCCGCCGATCTATCCAGCCATATCGGCCTGGTGCTTATCGCCAGCAGCGGCGAGCGGCAGCCATGGCGGCTTTCCCGTGCAGGCGAGCACCGGGAAGCCTTTCCCGACGGCATGGTTTCAGCCAACTCGCTTGGTTTGCAACGCACCCTGGCCGTGGAAGGCATGGGCATCGTGGGCCTGTCGGAGCGCTATGCCAGGCCGCTGGTGGAACAAGGCCTGCTGCAACATATATTGCCCGAATGGCAATTGCCCACCATGACGGTGTGGTGCGCTACACCGGGCCGACGTCTGCTGCCCGCACGCACACGAGCCTTCATCGACATGTTCACCGAGGTCATGCATAACGGCCATGGCATGTAAGGCGTCAAAATCACGGACCCGAACGTCTGCCCTCACCCCGCAGGCAGTGTTAGCATAGCCAACTTCACCGCGTCGCTTGCGCACTCATAGCAATAACAATCGGATCACAACAGTGAGCAACTGGTTCAGGATTTCGCATATTTCCGCCGGCTTCATTGCCGTACTGGTCGGCTATACAAGCTCGGTAGCTATTATTTTTCAGGCGGCCAGCGCTGCGGGGGCAAGTTCGGCCGAACTGAACTCATGGATGTGGGCGCTGGGCATAGGCATGGGCGCAAGCTGCATAGGCCTGTCGCTACGCTATCGCAGTCCTGTACTGACCGCCTGGTCCACCCCAGGCGCGGCTTTGCTGGTGACCAGTCTGTCGGGCCTGACCATGAATCAGGCAATTGGCGTGTTTCTGTTTTCATCGCTGCTGATCACGATCAGCGGCGTCACCGGCTGGTTCCAGAAAATCATGCAGTATGTGCCGCGACATATTGCCGCCGCCATGTTGGCCGGCATACTGGTACGCTTTGGCATGGACTTATTCACAGCCATGCAGACACAGTGGTTGATGGTGGGCCTGATGTTTATCGCCTTCTTGCTGGGTCGTGTCTGGCTGCCGCGCTACACCGTTCCCCTGGCGCTGGCGGTGGGTGTCCTGTGTGCCGGTTCGCTGGGACTGCTGCATCTGGAAACCTTGTCCTGGACACCGGCAACACCCTTGTTGATGCCGCCCGACTTTTCCGCATCGGCCCTGATCGGCGTGGGCATTCCCTTGTTCATTGTGACCATGACATCGCAGAATGTACCGGGGCTGGCGGTGTTGCGGGCCAACGGCTACGAGACGCCCGCCTCGCCGCTTATAAGCTGGACCGGAGCCGCCGGCCTGGTCCTGGGGCCTTTCGGCGGTTTTTCCTTTAACTTGGCCGCGATTACTGCCGCCATCTGCATGAGCAAGGATGCCGACCCCGATCCGTCGCGGCGCTACCTGGCCTCGGTCTGGGCCGGCGTGTTCTATTTGTTCACAGGCATCTTCGGCGCCACGGTGGTGGGCCTGTTCGCCGCCTTTCCCACCGAGCTGGTTGCGGCGATTGCCGGCCTGGCCCTGTTGGGTACCATAGGCAACAGCCTGGCCGGTGCGCTGGCCGACGAGCATGGCCGGGAAGCCGCGCTGGTTACTTTCATATGCACGGCCTCGGGCATGACGTTCATGGGCATAGGCAGCGCCTTCTGGGGCCTGGTGTTCGGCATCTGCGTTCATGCGCTGACCCGACGCCGCAACGAATGTGCTGTTTAGCTAATCAGCTAAACGGCGCACCAGGCCTCATGACCCGCCAACGCCGACGGTAATCCCTTCGGCTTCCAGCGCCTTGCGTATGGCCTTGGCAAACATCACAGCCCCTGCTTGATCGCCATGGATGCATAAGGTGTCTGCGCTTACAGCCACATCGCCGCCCTGCACCGATGCCACCTTGCCTTCCTTGATCATGCGCAGCACCTGACGTATGGATGCATCCGGGTCTTCGATCATGGCATTGGGCTGCTTGCGCGGCGTCAGCGAACCATCGCTTTGATAGGTTCGATCCGCAAACACCTCTTGCGCAACCTTCAGCCCTACGTCCCTGCCGGCGTCGACCTGCACACTGGAGGCCAGGGCATAGAGCACCAGCGACGGGTCCACATCATGCACCGCCTGGGCAATGGCGCTCGCCAATTCCCGATTTTTTGAAGCCATGTTGTACAAGGCGCCGTGTGCCTTCACATGACGAAGCCGGCCTCCCTGGCTTGCGGCCACGCCGGCCAGCGCGCCTACCTGCACCACAACGATGTCGTAGGCATTATCGGGACTGATATCCATATTGCGACGCCCGAAGCCCGCCAAATCGGGCAAGCCGGGGTGCGCGCCCAGCGCCACCCCGTGCCGGATGGCCGCCGCAACCGTCTTGCGCATGGTGGCCGGATCGCCGGCGTGAAAGCCGCAGGCAATATTGGCCGAGCTCACGTAAGGCAGGATCTCTTCGTCCTGGCCCATTTTCCAGGCGCCAAAGCTCTCGCCCATGTCGCAGTTCAAATCAATAGACCAAACCATGAATTCCCCCGTGCAAATGCAAGCTTCTAGAAACGCGCCACCCATTGGGCATAAGACTCAATATAGCGCCCCAACAGCGACTGCCCCGTCTCGGTCAGCGCGCCCGCCGGGTCGAACAGTTTATCGGCCTGGCTAAGGTAGGTTTCCGGATTAGGCATGCAGTATATATTCAGGCAGGTCAGCGACTGACGCAGGTGCTGGCTTGCTCCGTACGCGCCCAGCATAGATGGCGAAGCGCTGATGATGGCACCGGGCTTGCCGCTCCAGACGCTCTTGCCATAAGGCCTTGAGCCTACGTCCACGGCATTTTTCATGGCCGCCGGCATTGAACGGTTGTGTTCCGGCGTAGCGAACAGCACGCCGTCGACGGCCGCTATCTTGTTGCGGAATTCCGTATATGGCGCGGGTGAGTCCGCATCGTAGTCCTGGTTGTACAAAGGCAGATGCCCTATCTCGACGATCTCCATCGACAAGGCGTCCGGTGCAAGTTGGATCAAGCCTTGCGCGACCTTTCGATTGATGGAGTCTTTACGCAGGCTGCCGACGATGATGGCAATATTTTTGACTTGGCTCACTACAGTTCCCTTAATGATAAATGCCCCCGAGGAGGGCCTTTTGCCTTGGGGCGGCCCGGCGGCAAAAGATGCCCCCACCACGGTAAAAAAAAAGCGGCATGCCGAAGCAGCCGCTTTTTTTATGGCTAACCGTGCCCCTGAATAATACTACTGCCCTTCAAGGAAGCTCTTGAGCTTATCGGCACGGCTGGGGTGACGCAGCTTGCGCAGCGCCTTGGCCTCGATCTGGCGTATGCGTTCGCGCGTAACGTCAAATTGCTTGCCAACTTCTTCCAGCGTCTGGTCGGTGCTCATTTCGATGCCGAAACGCATGCGCAGAACCTTGGCCTCGCGCGGCGTAAGCGAATCGAGCACTTCCTTGACAACATCGCGCATGGAGCCGTGCAGAGCCCATTCGGACGGCGACAAGGTGCCGGTATCTTCGATGAAATCGCCCAAGTGCGAATCGTCGTCATCGCCGATGGGGGTTTCCATGGAAATCGGCTCTTTGGCGATCTTCAGGATCTTGCGCACCTTGTCTTCGGGCATGTCCATTTTCTGGGCCAGCGTTGCGGGATCGGGCTCGGCGCCGGTTTCCTGCAAAATCTGACGATTGATGCGATTCATTTTATTGATCGTTTCAATCATGTGCACCGGGATACGAATCGTACGAGCCTGGTCGGCAATGGAACGCGTAATCGCCTGGCGTATCCACCATGTAGCGTAGGTGGAGAACTTGTAGCCGCGACGATATTCGAAC
>DATCYE010000226.1:0-2760 GCA_036570485.1 Pusillimonas sp.
GGCTTTCTCGGCCCTGGATCCTTTGATTCGCTACGACATGCAGGACCAGCTGCTGGCCCTGCAGCAGCGGCTGCAAAAAACCATCGTCTTCATTACCCACGATATCGAAGAAGCCTTGCGCTTGGGTCAGCATATCGTAATACTGCGGGATGGCAAGGTCGAGCAGGTGGGGACGCCCGACGACATCCGCAACCACCCTGCCAACGAGTACGTCGAACGGTTTGTGGTCCGACGCGGGGCAAGCGCCGTGGTTTAGTAGTACATGCGCAGGCCCAGCATGATGCGTCTTCCGGGCAGGGGCGCGGCGGACGATATGAAGGAAGCATGGTTGAGGGCGGGCTGGTCTGCCAGGTTGGTAGCCCGCAGGTAGGCGGTATAGTCCGCAGCGCCAAATCGACCATCGTATTCAACCCCCAGGTTAAGCATGTTGTATCCGGGCGTCTGGCTTTCGTAGTCGGCCAGTCTGTCCTGGCGGAAGACGCGATATGCCTCGACGTTGGACGACCAGTTTCCATTCAGGCGGGCTTTAAGGCGAACGCCTGCCCGGGCGGCAGGAATGCGCGGCAGATTGCCGCCCTTGCCGGTAAGCTTTCCGCGCACGATATCGCCGAATATCGAGGCGGTCAGGTACGGATTGAAGCGATAGCTTGCTTCCGCTTCAGCGCCTATGAACCGCGCGTCGTGCTGTGCGTATTCGATTAGCCGGAAATCTTCGTGGCGGTCTAGCGTATCGGCATAGATGTAATTCTTCGTTTGATTGAAGAACACGCTTACCGTGAAGCGCGCATCGCCGGCATGCTTGCGCAGCGTCAGATCCACATTTTGCGACGTTTCCTGCTTCAGGTCGGCGTTGCCGATTTCATAGGTGTTCGTGGCCAGGTGGATGCCGTCGGCGTAAAGTTCCTGGGCTGTAGGCAAGCGCTGCGAGCGCGATAAGGACAGGGCAAGCGAATACATCGGCGCGAAATCCCAGACGGCTGCAGTCGATAGCGATGTTCCGCCAAGCGAGGATCTGGCTTGAGTGCCTTGGGGCGTGATCGACTGCCGCTCTTGACGGACGCCCGCTTCGAATCGCCAATTTTGGAGCCGGTATTCTTCCAGCAGGAATATGCCCAGGCTTTTTGTAATGGTTTTCGGTAGAAAGCTTTCTTCGCCGAGCGCGCTGAAATCGCTGCGCGCGCCCTGCATGCCGAACACGCCACGCCATCCGGCGATGGGGGCATGCTCGAACTCCACGCGGGCGTCGTAGCCTCGATTCTTGAAGGTCGTAGCGGCAGCGCCGCCTTCGATTTCCTGGTGTTGATAGTCGGTCATCCCGCCGCGTATGCGGACCTTGCGTACTCCGGCAAAGGGTTCGCGATATTCGCCACGCAGGTCGATTCTTTGGTTCTCCAATCGCACAAAGGGGGCTTCTTCCGCGTGCTCGTCAGCGTGATGATCGTCATCGTCGTCATGGCCGCTGCAATGCAGGTGACCGTCATGCGGATGGCAGGACGCGTACTCATCATTGTGGCCAGGCAAGCCATACTCGCTTCGTGTGCTGGTATAGGCCATGCCGACAAAGCCGCGGCTGCCTATCCAGGACATGCCGACGCTACCCGTTGTGCTCTCCTCGAATGAGCCTTTCAGTTTGCCGTCGGGCCAGTCGCGCAGCCTGTAGTCGTCGGCATGCCGGCGAAGGCCTTCGACATGAATGGCGAAGTTGTCTTTGCCGGCTGTGATACCGGTTGCGGCAGCTCGTTCATTCGAGCCGGTCGAACCGCGCAGCTCGGCGTACCCCTCCATGCCTTTCTCGGGTATGGCCTGCGGGATTTTGTCATCAATGACGTTAACCACCCCACCTATGGCTCCTCCGCCGTAGAGCAAGGTAGCCGGGCCGCGCAGAACCTCGATGTGGCGCGCCAGCATGGGCTCGCTGGTGATGGCGTGATCCGGTGAGACGCCCGAAGCATCCATCAGGTCGGAGCCGTCGGACAGAACCTTGACGCGCGGAGCAGTCTGGCCCCGTATGACCGGGCGGCTGGCGCCGGCGCCGAAGGTATCGGCATGCACGCCCAACATGCCGTTCAGGGTGTCGCCAAGCGTGGCTTCACGCTTAAGCACCAGAGAGGCGCCGTCCAGTGTTTCCACCGGAATCGCCATAGTGTCGCCGGCCAGCCCCAGTGGGGTGGCCGATACGGTGATGGCATCCAGGGTTGGTGGTGTGTCGTTTCGGCCGTCTTGCGGCAGGCTCGGCTGAGCGGCTAGAACAGGGCTGATGAGCAGGGCAAGCCCGGCGGAAACTGGTCGGAATCTGGATCGCATGGTTTATCCGGTGTGGTGAGTAAAGGGGTAGCAGTTAAAAAAACTGCAATGTTATAACATAACAACTAAGGTATGCTAGCGTTGATTGGGTTCTCGATATCGGTGGCTGTACGGTTCATGCAGCTGTTGCTTTACAACAAGAAACGGCGGATCCAGGGGCAAATACTCAGAGACAGCTTGCGATGTATGGGCTCGGCATGTTAAAGTGCTACGCTTAACCAAAAAAGTTTTGGTTTTTAAGAATTCATGTGCGCGGCGATACAAACAAAATACAAGGGCAATCCTTTTGTGGCGTTTGTGTTTTAAGTGCACGGTAATTAGCCCCGACCAATCGCAGTCGGGAATGGAGAAAACAATGTCGAATTCGACGTCCACGCCCGCCGCGCATCGGCTGGGTCTGGTGGGTCGCAAGGTCGGCATGACCCGCATTTTTACCGAGGAAGGTGAATCCATCCC
>DATCYE010000227.1:0-5069 GCA_036570485.1 Pusillimonas sp.
TAAATAAGGCCGAAATTGATGGCCTTGGCCGCCCTGCGCTGCTCGCCCGAAACATCGTCCAGCGCCACCCCGAACACTTCGGACGCGGTCGCGCGGTGAATGTCGTCGCCCCGCTCGAAGGCGCCGCGCAGATTCTCGTCGTTGGAAACATGCGCCATGACGCGCAGTTCGATCTGTGAATAATCGGCCGAAAGTATCTGCCCTTGTTTAGCCACGAACGCCGTGCGCACGCGCCTGCCTTCCGGGGTACGCACAGGAATGTTCTGCAGGTTGGGGTCGGATGAAGCCAGACGGCCGGTAATCACCGCCGCCTGCGCATAACGCGTATGCACCCTGCCCGTGGCGGGATTGATCATCTTGGGCAGCTTGTCGGTATACGTGGACTTGAGTTTGGCCAAACCACGGTATTCGAGCAGCAGCGCCGGCAGGGGATAGTCGCGCGCCAATTTGGTCAGCACGTCTTCGTCGGTCGATGGCGCGCCGCTGGCCGTCTTGCGCACCACGGGCAACTGCATGCGCTGGAAAAGAATTTCGCCCAATTGCTTGGGTGAGTTCAAGTTGAACGGCTGCCCCGCCAGCTCGTAGGCCTTTTTTTCGAGCACCAGCAATTGCTGGCCCAGCTCGTGGCTTTGAGCCGCCAGCATATTGCCATCTATACCCACGCCATTGCGCTCGATGATGGTCAACACGCGCGATACCTGGATTTCCAAGCGATAGATAAAATCAAGCCCAGGCTCTGCGGCAAGCTGCGAACGCAAGGCCTGATGCAGTTGATAAGTGAAGTCGGCGTCTTCACATGCATAATGCGATGCCTTTTCGACTTCGACCTCGTCGAAGCACAGTTGCTTGGCACCCTTGCCGCACAAATCTTCAAAGGTAGTGCCTGTGCGGCCCAGCCAGCGCTGGGCCAACTCTTGCATGTTGACGCGCCGATGCGACTCCAGCACATAGGCCTGCAACATAGAGTCTTCCGCTATGCCCGCCAAGGCCACGCCTTCGTTCAGGAACACATGCGCGTCATACTTGGCGTTGTGCAGCAGCTTGTGCGCCGCAGGGTCTTCCAGCCAGGGCCGCAAGCGTTCGAGCACCTGCTCTTTGGACAGTTGCTGTATCTTATCGGGGCCGCGATGGGCTACAGGTATATAACAGGCCACACCCGGGCCGGTGGACAGCGACATGCCCACCAGCCTGGCGACCATGGGATCGATAGAGGTCGTTTCGGTATCCAGCGCGACCAGATCGCTTGCCTGAATCTGGGCCAGCCAGCGATCCAGGGCATTCGTGTCGAGTATGGTTTCGTATTGCAGATCAAGCACGGGCGCGGGTGTTTCGACAGCCTTGCGACTGTCTTGCGCAGGAATACGGTCTGATTCGCCGCTGAGCTCGCGCAGCCAGGTACGGAATCCGTAGGTGTCGTACAGCTCGATAAGCGCCTCGCGATCAAGGGGCTTGGGCGCGAGATCGGCGAGGTCATGAGTTATCTCGGGAATATCGCAATCGGTCTTGACCGTCAGCAGCTCCCGAGTCAGTTCGAAATTGGCGATGGCGCCGCGAAGATTCTGGCCTGCCACCCCCTTGATGCTTTCCGCATTGCGCACCAGGGCATCGACCGAGCCGAACTCGTTCAGCCATTTGGCCGCTGTTTTGGGACCCACCTTGGGTACGCCCGGCACATTGTCGACGGCATCGCCCGTCAACATCAAAAAATCCACAATCTGGGCGGGGCTGACACCGAACTTCTTCAACACGCCGTCCACATCCTGGCGTTCGCCGTTCATGGTATTGACCAGTTCGACGTGTTCGTTCACCAACTGAGCCAGGTCTTTATCGCCGGTGGACACTACTGTGTGCACATTTTCGAGCGTCGCGCGGCAGGCCAGCGTGCCGATGATGTCATCGGCCTCGACGCCTGGAACCGCCAGCACCGGCCAGCCCAGCGCTTTGACCGCCCTATGGATGGGCTCGATCTGTGCTGCGAGTTCTTCGGGCATGGACGGCCGGTTCGCTTTATACAAAGGGTAGATGTCGTCGCGGAAAGTTTTGCCGCGCGCATCGAACACGCAAGCTGCGTAATCCGCCTTGTAATCCTGCAATAGTCTCCTTAACATGGAGATAACGCCATAGAGTGCCCCAGTGGGCTCTCCTTGGGCATTACGTAGGTCGGGCATGGCATGATAAGCACGATACAAATAGCTCGACCCATCAACAAGCAACAAGGTTTTTTTCATGTTAAGCAATAAAATAGTTCGTATGCCGGCAGCGCAGCAGATTCCTGGGATTATGTCAGAGATGCAAGCCGCTGCCGAGACTTTGCAGGAAATCGGTTGGGGCGTAAGCGTTTTCGGAAGCGCCCGTATCCGCCCGGATTCACCCTACTATGCACTAAGCGAAGCCATTGGCACCCGGCTGGCCCTGGCGGGCCTGACCGTCATTGCAGGCGGCGGCCCAGGCATTATGGAAGCAGCCAACAAAGGCGCCTTCGAGGCGGGTGGCAACAGCGTCGGGCTGAATATCAAGCTGCCCCACGAAACCGTCAACAATCGCTATCAAACCCATAGCCTGACGTTCGATTACTTTTATTCACGAAAAGCTACGTTTTTTATGCATAGCGCCGCCTATATCGCTTTGCCGGGCGGCTTCGGTACGCTGGACGAGCTCTTCGAAGTCCTGACTCTGGTTCAGACCCGCAAAGTGCCTCCCGCGCCCATTGTACTGATAGGCACCGAATTCTGGAGCGGCCTGATCGACTGGATAAAAGTCCAACTGCTCAAGCAAAGGCTTATCGGCCCGCACGACCTTGAGCTGATCACTATTACCGACGATCTGGATGTCGTGATGCAAGACATCGAAGAATTCTGTCGCCATTACGCGGAAGAGCGTGATGCGGCGCCCGCTCTGCCCGAATAAGCATCAAGGCCTCCAAGGCCTGACTGCGGGAATACAATAAATTACTCTCCCTCTCCTTTCACCTTTCACCACTACTAATTTGCTCCGGGAAAACAAGATGACCACACAGCAATTACCCATACACCTGAATGACCCTACCCTATTCAAAACACGGTCCTACATCAACGGAGCATGGGTTGATTCCGAAGATGGCGCCGCGTTCACCGTAGACAATCCGGCCAATGGGCAAGCCATAGCGCAGGTCAGCAATCTTGAAGCAGGCCAAGCGCAGGCCGCCATCGATGCCGCCAATAAAGCATTCAAGGCATGGCGCGCGCGCACAGGCAAGGACCGCGCCACTATCTTGCGGCGCTGGTTCGATCTGATCATCGCCAACACAGAAGACCTGGCTCAGCTGATGACGCTGGAACAAGGCAAGCCCATCGCCGAAGCACGGGGCGAAATCGCCTATGGCGGCTCATTTGTGGAGTGGTTTGCCGAGCAGGCCAAGCGCGTCAGTGGCGACATCATGGCCTCACCCAACAAAGCCAATCGCATGCTGGTGCTGCGCGAACCCATAGGCGTGTGCGCCGCTATAACGCCCTGGAACTTTCCCAATGCCATGATCACCCGCAAAGTGGCGCCTGCACTGGCTGCAGGCTGCACGGTGGTATTGAAGCCCGCAGAACAGACTCCGCTATCCGCCCTGGCGCTGGCCGAACTGGCCGAACGGGCCGGCATTCCGGCCGGCGTGCTCAACATCATTACGGCCGACAGCGACCGCTCTATTGCCATAGGCAAGGTCTTGTGCGCCAGCCCTGTAGTCAAGAAATTGACCTTCACCGGCTCGACCGCCGTGGGCCGCATCCTAATGCAGCAAAGCGCGCCCACCATCAAAAAGTTGTCGCTGGAACTGGGCGGTCATGCCCCCTTCATTGTGTTTGACGATGCCGACCTTGATGCCGCGGTCGATGGGGCCATGATGGCAAAATACCGCAATGCGGGCCAAACCTGCGTTTGCACCAACCGCATCTATGTGCACGAAGCCGTACACGACAGCTTCATCGAAAAGTTCGCCGCCAAGGTAGCCGCGCTTACGGTAGGAGACGGCTTCGCCGACAAAGTCGCGCAGGGCCCGCTTATCGACGATGCCGCTATCGCGAAGGTAAAAGAGCATGTGAAAGATGCCCTGGACAAGGGCGCTAAAGTCACCGTGGGCGGCAAGGCCCACGAACTGGGCGGGCGTTTTTTCCAACCCACGGTGCTGTCCAACGTCAGCGAAGACATGCTCTGCATGCAAGAGGAAACCTTCGGGCCTCTTGCGCCTGTCATAAAGTTTTCCGACGAAAACCACGTCATTGAACTGGCCAACAACACCGAATACGGCCTGGCCTCTTACTTCTATAGCCGCGACATCGCGCGCATCTTCCGGGTTGCCGAAGCGCTGGAATACGGCATGGTGGGCGTCAACACCGGCCTGATCTCGAACGAGGTCGCGCCTTTCGGCGGGGTCAAGCAATCCGGCTTGGGTCGCGAAGGTTCGGTGTACGGCATGGACGATTTCATGGAAATGAAATACCTTTGCCTGGGCGGCATGTAGCAGGTCAGGCAAAGCCGCGCCCTGGCTCGCCGCGCGGGCCGGCCCGGTTTCCTTCTGACGTAAACGACAAGGCGCCCACAGGCGCCTTGTCGTTTACCACGTCAAATCAGCGAACCAATCAGCGATCAGTTGGCATCCCTGGATGCGCGGCGACGCTCGTGCTCTTGCAGGTAGCGTTTGCGCAAGCGGATGGACTTGGGCGTGACTTCGACCAGTTCATCGTCGTTAATGAACTCGACCGCATACTCCAGCGTCAGCTGAATAGGGGTTACCAGGTCGATATGCTCGTCCTTGCCCGATGCGCGCACGTTGGTCAGTTTCTTTTCCTTGATGGGATTGACCACCAGATCGTTATCGCGACTATGGATACCGATGATCATGCCCTCGTACAAAGAATCTTGCGGAGAAACAAACATGCGACCGCGATCCTGCAGCTTCCATAAGGCATAGGCAACTGCCCCACCTTCGTCCTGGCTGATCAGCACGCCGTTGCGGCGATCGCCCACGCCGCCTTCACGCATGGGGGCGTAGTCGTCGAAAATGTGGCTCATCAAGCCCGTGCCACGCGTAAGCGTCATGAACT
>DATCYE010000228.1:0-5356 GCA_036570485.1 Pusillimonas sp.
TGCGGGCCCGCCGCGATCGCCGGTTTGGGCGGTTGCAGCTTATTTTTTCTGAACCGGGTTTCAATCTACATGTCTTCCTTATTTGCTTCGCGTTATTTGCCGGAACCCGCCGATCCTCAGGCCTTTAATCCAGACCCGCCCGCGCGCGATTCCGGGCCGGTAGGCGTGTTGCTGATCAACCTGGGCACGCCCGACGAGCCCACGTCCGGCGCCATACGCCGCTACCTGGGCGAGTTCCTGTCCGATCCGCGCGTTATCGAGATTCCGCAATGGCTATGGCAGTTTATTTTGCGCGTCTTTATTTTGACGCGTCGGCCGCGCGCCTTGGCGCCGCGCTATAAAGAAATTTGGCTGGAACAGGGCTCACCGCTACTGGTCTGGAGTCAGGCGCAGGCGCAAGGGCTGCAGCAAAGCCTTGCCAAGCAAGGTGTTCGGGCCTGCGTCGAGCTGGGTATGCGCTACGGAAATCCCTCGATTGCCGATGCTTGCGCCAAGTTGCGCGCTGCTGGTTGCCAGCGCATTCTGGTCCTGCCCATGTATCCGCAATATGCAGCCAGCACCACCGCAACGGCTGTGGATAGCGTAGCGGCTTATGCCGCCAAGCTGCGCGACCAACCCGAGCTACGCTTCATAAAGCGTTACCACGATGATCCGGGGTACATCGATGCGCTGGCCCGGCACCTGCGTGAATACTGGGCTGTCCATGGCAAGCCACAACGGCTTTTGCTTAGTTTTCATGGCTTGCCGCGTCGCACGGTCGAGCAGGGCGATCCCTACTATCGCGACTGCATGGAAACCGCAGCTTTGCTCAGGCAGCGGTTGGGCGACGACGCCGACCTGCTTCATGTATCGTTTCAAAGCCGCTTCGGTGCCGAGAAATGGCTGGAGCCCTACACTGAACCGACGCTGCGTGAATGGGCGCGGCAGGGAATAAGCCAGGTCGATGTCATGTGCCCGGGTTTTCTGGCCGATTGCCTGGAAACACTTGAGGAAATCCAGATGCAGTGTCGCGACGCCTTTCTGGCCGAAGGCGGCCGGCAGTTTCGCTATCTGCCTTGTCTGAACGACGATCCGCAATGGGCTGCAAGCCTGGCCGACATTGCGCGGCGGCATATGGCCGGCTGGGTTTGGACGGGTGGGTGTAAACTCTAGGCCCCTGGCGCCCTGGGCCGCCTTGCGCAATCGGCTTGCCGGCTTTATGGAAGCGGCAACGCACACGAATGCCGTGCTGGCGCAGGCCTGCGGGGGACAGATACAGAACAAATTTTGACCGGAGAACGCTTTGTTTCAAGGTCTTGAAATGGGGGCGGACGCCCCCATTTTCATGGAATTGCATACCGTAGATGTGGAGATTTTTTATGCCGGCACCCAAGGAACCCATGGATCCTAAGCAACAGGATACGTCCGAACACCTGGAAGTGAACGACGCCCAAGACATGCCCGACAATACCGATATACAGGACCAGGAACAGCAGGTTGCCGAAGAAGACTGGGCGACATTGCTGTCCGAGTCGCAAACCAAGGTCGCTCAGTACCACGAAGAGTTGCTGCGGGCCAAAGCCGAAGTCGAGAACATACGCCGCCGTGCGCAGGAAGACGTGGCCAAGGCCCGCAAATTCGGCACTGAATCGTTTGCCGAGAGCCTGATACCGGTCAAAGACAGCTTGGAAGCGGCTCTGTCGCTTACCGACCAGACCGCCGACGCCTGGAAGGAAGGCGTAGAAGCCACGCTGCGCCAATTGAACACGGCATTCGAGCGTAATCTGCTTAAAGAGGTGGCGCCTGCCGAAGGCGATAAGTTCGACCCGCATGTGCATCAGGCCATTTCGGCAATTCCTTCGGCGCTTCCCGAGGGCACCGTGGCGCAGTTGCTGCAAAAAGGCTACACCATCGCCGAGCGGGTCTTGCGCCCGGCGCTGGTCATGGTGTCGTCCGGGCAGGCTTCGTAAAAAGCAGGTGTTTTCCGGTGAAATCCGGGCTTTTTTACGTTAAAACGCAGCCTGTTGCGGGGAAATAACAAAAAACCCCACGGTCAGGCTTGAAATTGCACTGCGGATCCCCACTTAAGATTCAACGAGCAGTTTTTACAAATTCAAAAATTTTTCAGCAGGGTTATAGATTATGGGCAAGATTATCGGTATAGACCTGGGCACGACCAACAGCTGTGTGGCTGTTCTGGACGGCAGCAGCGTCAAGATCATCGAAAACGCCGAAGGCACTCGTACGACGCCTTCCATTGTGGCTTACATGCAAGACGGCGAAATTCTGGTGGGTGCGCCCGCCAAGCGCCAGGCTGTTACCAATCCAAAGAATACGCTTTACGCCGTCAAGCGCCTGATTGGCCGCAAGTTCGACGAAAAGGCCGTGCAAAAAGACATACACCTTATGCCTTACGGCATCGTCAAGGCCGATAACGGCGACGCATGGGTCGAAGCGCAAGGCAAGCAGCTGGCGCCTCCCCAAGTGTCGGCCGACGTACTGCGCAAAATGAAGAAAACGGCCGAAGACTACCTGGGTGAAGAAATCACCGAGGCGGTCATTACCGTGCCCGCTTACTTTAACGACAGCCAGCGTCAAGCCACAAAAGACGCCGGTCGCATTGCCGGGCTGGACGTCAAGCGCATCATCAACGAGCCTACGGCTGCCGCGCTTGCCTTTGGCATGGACAAGACCGAAAAGGGCGACCGCAAGATCGCCGTATATGACCTGGGCGGCGGCACGTTCGACGTTTCCATTATTGAAATTGCCGATGTCGATGGCGAAAAACAGTTTGAAGTATTGTCCACCAACGGCGATACTTTCCTGGGCGGCGAAGACTTCGACCAGCGCATCATCGAATACATCATCGGCGAATTCAAAAAGGAAAGCGGTGTCGATCTTTCCAAAGACGTGCTGGCATTGCAGCGCCTGAAAGAATCGGCCGAAAAAGCCAAGATCGAACTTTCCTCGGCGCAGCAAACCGAAATCAATCTGCCGTACATCACGGCCGATGCTTCGGGACCCAAGCACTTGAACCTGAAGATCACACGCTCCAAGCTGGAAGCTTTGGTCGAGGAACTGATCGAGCGCACCATCGAGCCTTGCCGCATCGCCATCAAGGATGCAGGCGTGAAAGTGTCTGAAATCGACGACGTGATTCTGGTCGGCGGTATGACGCGCATGCCCAAGGTTCAGGAAAAGGTCAAAGAGTTCTTTGGCAAGGATCCGCGCAAAGACGTCAACCCCGATGAAGCAGTTGCTGCTGGTGCGGCCATTCAGGGTTCGGTGTTGTCCGGTGATCGCAAAGATGTGCTGCTGCTGGACGTTACCCCTCTGTCGCTGGGTATTGAAACCCTGGGCGGCGTGATGACCAAGATGATCCAGAAAAATACCACGATACCGACTCGGTTCTCGCAGGTGTTTTCAACGGCAGACGACAATCAGCCGGCGGTCACCATCAAGGTCTTCCAGGGCGAGCGTGAAATTGCCGCTGGCAACAAGGGTTTGGGCGAGTTCAACCTTGAAGGCATCCCGCCCGCATCGCGTGGTACACCTCAAATCGAAGTCACCTTCGATATCGACGCCAACGGTATTTTGCACGTATCGGCCAAGGACAAGGGCACCGGCAAGGAAAACAAAATCACCATCAAGGCCAACTCCGGCTTGAGCGACGATGAAATCGAACGCATGGTGAAAGATGCCGAGGCCAACGCCGAGGAAGATCACCGCATTGCCGAGCTTGCACTGGCGCGCAACCAAGCCGACGCGCTGCTGCACTCCACGCGCAAGTCGCTGGGTGAATACGGCGAGAAGCTGGATGCGGCCGACAAGGAAGCCATTGAAACGGCGCTGACGGAACTCGAAGAAACCTTGAAGGAAGGCGACAAGGCCGCCATCGAGGCCAAGGTCGAGGCTCTGTCCACCGCTTCGCAGAAACTGGGCGAGAAAATGTACGCCGATATGCAGGCACAAGCGGCGGCGCAGCAAAGCGAAGCAGCCGATGCAGCCAAGCCAGTTGATGACGATGTGGTCGATGCGGACTTCAAAGAAGTCAAGCGCGATCAGTAAGCGCTGGTTGTAGCGGTTTGAGCCCGGTTTCTGGTGTTTTGCCGGAAATCGGGCCTTCTTATTCAAGCACAAAGAACAGACGTCAAAGACGCAAGCGACTCAAATGGCAAAACGCGACTATTATGAAATCCTGGGTGTGGCAAAAAATGCCTCTGACGATGAGCTGAAAAAAGCTTATCGCAAGCTGGCAATGAAGTACCACCCCGATCGCAATCCGGATAGCAAGGAAGCGGAAGAAAAATTCAAAGAGGCCAAAGAGGCCTACGAGATGTTGTCTGACGAGCAGAAGCGCGGCGCGTACGATCGGTTTGGTCACGCCGGTGTCGACCCCAATGCAGGGGCTGGCGGCGGAATGGGCGGCGCGGGCTTCGCCGATGCCTTCGGCGATATCTTCGGAGAAATATTTGGCGGCGGCGGTGGCCGTCGCGGCGGCGGTCCGCAAGTCTATCGCGGCGCCGATCTTAAATATACGCTGGACATCAGCCTGGAACAGGCGGCCAACGGCTTCGATACCGAGATCCGGGTCCCCAGTTGGGAAACCTGCGATGTATGCCACGGTTCCGGCGCGAAGCCCGGCACTCATCCCAAAACCTGCCATACCTGCGACGGCGCGGGTACGGTACGTATGCAGCAGGGCTTCTTCAGTGTGCAGCAAACCTGCCCTACCTGCCATGGCACGGGCAAAGAGATCACCGATCCTTGCGTGGCTTGCGATGGGGTTGGTCGCACGCGCAAGAACAAGACCTTGCAGGTCAAGATACCCGCAGGCATCGATGACGGAATGCGCATACGGTCCAGCGGCAACGGCGAGCCGGGCGTTAACGGCGGCCCTCCGGGGGATCTGTATGTCGAGATCCACCTGAAGCCGCATGGCATATTCCAGCGCGACGGCGAAGATTTGCATTGTGAATTGACGATACCGTTCACCACGGCGGCCTTGGGCGGCGAGCTTGAGGTGCCAACCCTGGCGGGCCGGGGCGAGATCACGATTCCCGAAGGCACACAAACGGGCAAGACTTTCCGTTTGCGCGGCAAGGGGATACGGGGTTTACGGGCCAGCTACCCTGGTGATCTGTATTGCCATATCTCGGTGGAAACGCCGGTGCGGCTTTCCGATGATCAGAAGAAGATTCTGCGCCAGTTCGAGACGTCGTTGCAGCAAGGCGGCGAAAAGCATTCGCCTAAAAGCGAGTCCTGGACGGATAGGGTCAAGAGCTTTTTCTCTTAGGCCATGGCAGGGTAGTCGCCTTTCTATGCCCCGCTTTCCTGGTTGAGGTGCAGATTAGTGTGTGGCGTTTACTGATCTGTT
>DATCYE010000229.1:0-3649 GCA_036570485.1 Pusillimonas sp.
CCATACATTGAGGCGTAAAAATCGGTAAATCGTGACATTTAGTTGGTCCCCATGAGTTCGTCGAAGGCGACGTCCTCGTCGCTTACCTGTGTCTTGGACAAGACGTGATCCACTACGTTGTCTTCGAGCACAATGGCTTCGATTTCAGCGCGACGCTGACGGTCGGAAAGATAATAGGCCACAACTTGCGCAGGCTGTTCGTAGTTTTGAGCGAATTCCTCGATGCGAGTGCGGACCTGTTCGGGTTTGGCTTGCAGATCGGCGCTTTGCACCAGCTCGGACACCAGCAGCCCCAGGCGTACGCGACGCTCGGACTCGGCCGTGAAGGCTTCAGCAGGGATGGGCATGGAATCGGCATTGGGCACGCCGCGCTGCTTGAGTTCTTCGCGAGCGGCGACAACACGGCCTTGCGTGTCGTTTTCGACCAGAGCCTTGGGCACGTCGAAAGAGCAAGCGGCAACCAGAGCATCCATGACGCTGGCCTTGGTACGAGCCTGGGCGCGGGCCTTGACTTCGCGTTCAATGTTGGCGCGCACATCGGCCAACAGTTTCTCGACGTCGCCTTCGGCTTGACCCAAGGACTTGGCGAACTCGGCATTGACTTCGGGCAAGACGGCTTCGGCCACTTCGGTAACGGTGATCTTGAACTCAGCCGTTTTGCCGGCGACTTCTTTGCTGCCGTATTCTTCGGGGAAGCTCAGCGGGAAGGTTTTGGATTCGCCTGCCTTCATGCCGCGCACAGCGGTTTCGAACTCGGGCAACATGCGACCCTGGCCCAACACGAAGGGGAATTTCTCGGCGGTGCCGCCGTCGAAAGCCACGCCATCGATGGTACCAACGAAATCCAGCGTAATGCGGTCATCGTCTTGTGCGGCGCGGCCGTCGCGTGCTTCGTACTGGGCGCGCTGCTTGCGCAGAATGTCGACGGTGTGCTGCACTTCGGTATCGCCAACCTGTGCCTTGGCACGCTTGACCTGCAACGCAGAAAGATCGGGCACCTGGACTTCCGGATAGACTTCGAAAGTGGCCGAGAACGCCATGACGCCTTCTTCGACGCCTTCGGTCTTGGGTTCCAGATTGGGCGTACCGGCTACGCGCAGCTTGGCCTCTTCAATGACCTTATCCAGCGAACGACCGACTTCGGCGTTGATGACGTCGTAGCGGATGCCAGGTCCGTGGCTGCGCTCGATCAGGGAAAGAGGTGCTTTTCCTGGGCGAAAGCCCTGAACTTTAGCGCTGCGGGCAACGCGTTTGATCTGTGCCTGAACTTCTTTTTCTACGTCGGCGATCGAAACGGCCAGATCAACACGGCGCTCCAGGCCGGACAAAATTTCAACCTCTGGTTGCATTCGGGACCTATATAAATGAGTAATTGAACGAATAAACGAGTCATTTTACCGGAAAGTCGGAAAGCTTATGCAAACGCCCTGTCTCGGGCCATAATCAACCGGAATAAGGCGTTTGCCGCCGCCAGGCAAAGATTTGCCAACCCACGCGCTGCGCGTGCTAGCATTATTCCTTGACCTGACAAGGGCTCGTCGCAAAGAACGGCCCTCACCCATGAAAAACTACACTCAAAACGCATTGATATCAGGTCTTCTTCGCGTTCTTTCCATTCTTCCCTATGGCTTAGTTGCCCGCCTTGGCGAAGCCCTGGGATCTCTTCTCTACCGGATTCCGGGCAAACGCAAGCACATACTGCATACCAACCTGCGCCTTTGCTTTCCCGAGCAAACCGATGACCAACGCGACCACCTGGCGCGATCAACCTTCCGGCATGTCATACGCAGCTACCTGGAACGCGGCATCCAATGGTATGGCAGCGCGCAAGCGCTTACCCGCCTGGTCGAGCTGAACAGCGCCATCGAACTGCGCGACAGTTACGAACAGCCCACCATCTTCCTGGGCTTTCACTTTGCCGCGATAGAGGCCACTTGCATGTATTACTCCATACTGCATCCGGTCGCCTCTATCTATACACCCATGTCGGACGAAGCCACCGATACGATCTCGCGCGAACAACGCAGCCGCTTCGGCACGCAGATGATCCCCCGCAACGGCAGCGCCCGTGAAATACTCAAGGTGCTCAAGTCGGGAAAACCCATCATGCTGGCGGCAGATATGGATTTCGGGCTGCGCGATTCCGTATTCGTGCCCTTCTTCGGCGTCCAGGCCTGCACCTTGACCGCCGTGTCCCGCCTGGCACAGATGTCGGGTGCGCGCGTTGTGCCCTTTGTGGCCGAGGTACTGCCCGACTACCGGGGCTATAAACTGAACATCTTTGAGCCGCTGCAAAACTTTCCCAGCGGCGACGCCCATGCCGATGCGCTGCGCACCAACCAATTTCTGGAAGAACGCGTACGCAACTTGCCGGATCAATATTACTGGGTACACCGCCGCTTCAAACGCCGGCCCGAAGGCGAAGCACCGGTCTATTAGCCATGGTTCGGGCTGATTGATGCAACCCATTAGTTCGCATTCCTTGACCTGTCGGTCGGCAGCTTACCCCGCATTGCACGGTATCGAAAAAAAGCTATAATGCTTGGCTTGCCTTAATGTGCGAACGTGGCGGAATTGGTAGACGCACCAGATTTAGGTTCTGGCGCCGAGAGGTGTGAGAGTTCGAGTCTCTCCGTTCGCACCATATAGTGTTTTTTGTGCTGTCAGGCGCAATACCGGCTAATGCCTTATCGGTGCAAAAGCATGCGGGGCAGGCACGGACACGCTTGCTAAAAATCGCCGGCCCAAGCTTTTTAATCCGGCCACAATGAACCCCCGACTAAGCGCCCTGCACCCTTATCCCTTCGAAAAATTAAGGCGCTTGCTCGCGCAGGCTGCCGCACCGCAAGCCTCTCCCATCAATCTTTCCATCGGCGAACCCAAGCACGCCGCACCGGCATTGCTGGTGGACGCCATGCGCCAAGCCATGGACGGCCTATCGATCTATCCGCCCACTAAAGGCGACCCGGCCTTGCGCTCGGCGATTGCCGACTGGATCGCCCGGCGCTACGGTATCGAGCGCCCGGACCCCGACACGCAAGTCCTGCCGGCGCTGGGGTCGCGCGAAGCCTTGTTCGCCTTTGCACAGGCCGTGATCGATCCGGGTGCGGATGCCCTGGTGGTATGTCCCAACCCCTTCTACCAGATCTACGAAGGCGCGGCGCTGCTGGCCGGCGCGCAACCCTATTTCATCAACGCGCAGGCCGACCTGGGTTTCGGCTACGACTGGAAGGCCGTGCCGACCGACGTCTGGCACCGAACCCAGTTGCTGTTCGTTTGCTCGCCGGGTAATCCGGCCGGCAATGTCATGCCGCTGGATGACTGGAAAACGCTGTTTGCCTTATCCGACGAACACGGTTTTGCCATCGCTGCCGATGAATGCTATTCGGAAATCTACTTCGACGAATCCGACAAGCCTCTGGGCGCGCTGCAAGCGGCAAGCCTGCTGGGCCGCCACGACTACCGCAATCTGGTGTGCTTTTCCAGCCTGTCCAAGCGCTCGAATGTGCCGGGTCTGCGATCGGGATTTGTCGCCGGCGACGCCAAGCTCATCGGGCAGTTCCTGCTATACCGCACCTATCATGGCAGCGCGATCAGCCCCGTCGTGTCGCAGGCCAGCATCGCCGCCTGGAACGACGAGGCGCATGTT
>DATCYE010000230.1:0-3036 GCA_036570485.1 Pusillimonas sp.
ACGCTACGCATGCCGCGCGTGAAGGCATTGATGCCTTGCAAAACTTCGGGAATGGGGAAAGCGCCTACATAACCGGCCACATTGGACTTGGTCATTTTTCCGGCCAGGATGCCGGCCAGATAGCGGGCCTCATAGAAACGCGAATTGGTCGTTGCTACGTTGGCGG
Organism: Pusillimonas sp.; assembly: GCA_036570485.1. Classification (GTDB taxonomy): domain Bacteria; phylum Pseudomonadota; class Gammaproteobacteria; order Burkholderiales; family Burkholderiaceae_B. The sequence goes on from DATCYE010000230.1 coordinate 167, forward strand.
CTGTTTTATAGCCTGTGGAATGCACGAACTTCACATCGGGAAATTGCTTTGCCACTTTAAGCGTGGGGTTCATGTAGCCGAAGGAAGTCGTGAAGATCAGCTTGTTACCCTGCTGAGCCAGGTCGCGTATGACGCGCTCGGCATCGGCACCTTCGGGTACGTCTTCAACAAACTGGGTCTTGATCTTGTCGCCCAGCGCCTGCTCCATTTCTTTGCGGCCTATGTCTTGCTGCCAGGTCCAGCCGGCCTCGCCAATAGGGCTGACATAGACGAAGCCTATTTTCAGGGGTTCCTGCCCGGCCGCCCCGGCAGCGGTCGAAAAAGCAATGGCGGGCGCAATGGCCACGGCACACAAGGCGTGGCGTAAAAACTTTGCAGACATAATTATCCTTAGGAGTTCGGGTTAAAGTGTTTGCCCAGCGAAGCAGGCATGTTCAGCCTGATCCAGTTTGCATTTCGAGAAATCAGAACCAGCACCAGTATTGTTGCAAGATAAGGCAGCATGGACAGCAGTTGCGATGCTATCGGCACCCCCAGCGCCTGCATATGATAGGTAAGAATAGTGATCCCGCCAAACAGGTAGGCACCTATCAGTACGCGCGCCGGCCGCCATGTGGCAAAAGTGGTCAGCGCCAATGCAATCCAGCCGCGTCCCGCCACCATGCCCTCGACCCACATGGGCGTATAGACCAAAGACATGAAGGCGCCCGCCAGCCCGCAGCAGGCTCCACCGAACAATAAAGCGTAAAGTCGTATGCGCCGTACATCGTAGCCCAGCGCATGCGCCGATGAGGGGGATTCACCCACCGCGCGCAATATCAGCCCGGCACGCGTACGGCTCAGAAACCAGGCAATGCCGACGCACAGCAACAGCGATAAATACACCACCGGATGTTGCTGAAAAACTGCCGGCCCCACAAAAGGGATGTCCTGCAGCAAGGGGATGCCGAACCGGCCGCCTTGCAGGCTGGCGCCCACATAATCGATGCCTATGTAGGCCGAGGCCCCCACGCCGAATAGAGACAGCGCCAAGCCCGTAGCCACCTGGTTGGATCCGAGCCAGACCGTAAGCCAGGCAAAAAAGCCGGCCAACACCATGCCGGCCAAGGCGCCGGCGGCAAATCCCAGCGCCACGCTATCGGTGTTGATGGTCACGGCAAAGCCGATCACCGCCGCCACCAGCATCATGCCTTCGGAGCCCAGATTGATCACGCCCGATTTTTCGTTAATAAGCAGACCCAGTGCCGCCAGCATAAGCGGCGTGCCCGCGTTGATGGCCGATGCGATAAGAGGTGCCAGTGCGTCCATTATTTCTTCCAGCGCAAGCGATTATTGATCAGCACATCGCAGGCCAGCAGGGAGAACAGCAAAATGCCCTGAAAGATACCGGTGATGGCGCTGGGCATGCCGAGCCGGCTTTGCGACAGCTCGCCGCCTATATACAACAAGGCCATGATGAAACTGGAAAAGATCACGCCTATGGGGTGCAGGCGCCCGACAAAGGCCACGATAATGGCCGCAAAGCCATAGCCTGGAGAAATCGACGGCGTCAATTGGCCGATAGGCCCCATGACCTCGCAGGCTCCCGCCACCCCCGCCAGCGCGCCGGACACACATAACGATGTCCAGAGCGAGCGGCTTGAAGAAAACCCCGCATACCGCGCCGCCAAAGGCGCCATGCCGCCGACCTGCAGCTTGAAACCGGAGAAACTGCGCGACAGATACAGCCAGCCGGCCACCGCAGCCAGCAAGGCCAGCACAATGCCCAGATGCAAACGCGTACCCGGCAAGACTATAGGCAGTAGAAAGCCATCGGAAAAAAGCCGCGACTGCGGAAAGCCGAAACCGTCGGGGTCCATCATGACCCCATGCACCAAATAGCTTAAAAGCAATTGCGCAATATATACCAGCATCAGCGAAACCAGGATTTCATTGGCGTTGTAGCGATCACGCAGCCAGGCCGTAATGGCCGCCCAAAAACTCCCCCCAGCCGCCCCGGCCAGCAGAGCCAGCGTAATCAGCCCGAACCCGCCATTGGTTTCATCGTCAAAATAAAGCACAACGGCGCCGGCCGCAATGGCGCCCATGACCAGTTGGCCTTCCGCGCCGATATTGAATACGTTTGCGCGAAAGCACAGCGACAGCCCCACGGCGATCAACAACAGCGGCGCCACCTTGACACCAACCTCGGACCAGCCGTGCAAATCTTTGATGGGTTCGTAGAAAAAAACCGAGAGGCTGGCCAACGGATCTTTGCCGACCGCAAGAAACAAGACCGCGCCGCAAGCCGCAGTCAACAACACCGCCAACAATGGCGAGAACCAGGCCATCCAGACCGAAGGGCGCGCACGCGGCTCAAGCTTGAACATGCTGTGCCTCTGTATGATTTGCGGTCCACAAGCCGCTCATCCACCGACCGACCAGATCCATGTCGGCTTCGCCGGCCTTGATGGAAGGCGACATTCTGCCTTTGGCCATGACCACCAATCGGTCGGAAATTTCGAACAATTCGTCCAGTTCCTCGGAAACGACCAGCACGGCGCAGCCGGCATCGCGCAGATCCAGTAGTTCGGCCCGGATCTGTGCGGCCGCGCCCACATCGACACCCCATGTCGGCTGGGCCACAAGCAGCACCGTGGGCTTACGTGCGACCTCACGGCCAATAATGTATTTTTGCAGGTTGCCGCCAGACAGGCTGGCCGCCGGTGCCCAGGAGCCGACCGCCCTGACCCGGAATCGCTCGATGATGCCGGCCGCCAGGTTTCGAATAGCGGCTTGCCTGACGAAACCGTGCCTGACTGTGGCGCCATCCTGATGCGAAAGCAAAATATTCTGTGCCAGGCTCAGTTCGGGAACAGCGCCGCGCCCCA
>DATCYE010000231.1:0-2345 GCA_036570485.1 Pusillimonas sp.
CTACAGTAATCTGATCGGAATGCGCAGCCCCATTTTTGTCCTGATGTTCATGCCTATTGAGCCGGCCTATATCGAAGCCATGAAGCACAATAAAGAGCTATTCGATTACGGCTATCAGCGCAATGTCGTCCTGGCTTCGCACACTACCCTGATGCCCATACTGAAAACGGTCGCCAATTTATGGATGGTGGCACGCAGCAACGAGCAGGCACACGAGCTTAGCGCCCGCGCCGGCGAGATCTACAACCAGGTTGTTGTGGTGGCCGAGCGCCTGAAAAAGCTGGGTGAAACGCTGGATACCGTCAGCAGGCACTACAACAGCACGGTCACCGCTGTGGCCGGACAGCAGGGCCTGTACGGCAAGGTATCGCGCTTTGGCGAACTGTCATCCAAGGCCAACCGAACCATGCCGGCACTCGAGCCGCTGCATGCCGATTTCGAGGGTGAGAAACTCGAGCTGATCGCCAGTGAGCCCCACCGCTCGCCCGATGCGGGCTTGGGTGTCGAGCCTGACAATGCTCAACTGAAATAGTGAAGGCCGCATGCAGCGGCGCCTCTATACACGTTAAGCTACGGGTTTTGACGATTATTGGATTTCAATCTGTATGGCCTCCGACTGCAAGACACCGCTGCTTATCAACAATCCCTTCCTGGAGTGGATGGGCCTCACACTGGTCGAGTGGTCACCCGGCTATGCCGAGATGCATCTGCCGATGTCGTCCAAACTGGACAATCGCAGCGGGCGGGTTCATGGCGGTGTGATTTGTACGCTGCTTGATTCGGTTTCAGGCTATAGCGGCCTGTATGTGCCGCCCGGCGAAGCACCGTTACGCAGCGTGACCTTGTCGCTGACCACCAATTTTATCGGTAGCGGCAAGGGCGACACGCTGATCGCCAAGGGGTATATCGAACGTAAGGGGCGCAGCGTGTTCTTCACGCGGGCCGAGGTTTTGCTGGACAATGATTTGCTGATGGCGACCGCTGTGGGTACGTTCAAGTACATGAACTCCAAATAAGCGACGCCGCAGCGTTCAGGCGAGGGCGGCATGCAGCCACTGCGCCAGAGGTTCCGGGCGGGCAAACAGATAGCCCTGCATGGCGTCGCACTCCAGGGCGGTAAGGAAATCCGCCTGTTCCTGGGTTTCGACGCCTTCGGCCACCACAAGTAGGCCAAGTTGTCTGGCCATGGCAACGATCAGCTTCACTATTGCGGAATTATCGGAATCTCCGGGCGCATCATGTATGAAGCTTTTGTCTATTTTCAGCTCGTACAAGGGCAGACGCTTCAGGTAGGTGAGGTTGGAGTAACCGGTTCCGAAGTCGTCTATCGAGAAGCGCACCCCCATATCTGAAAGCTCTGCCATGCGGTCGATGGCGCCCTGCAGGTCTTCGATAAGTATGCCTTCGGTCACTTCAAAGATCAGGCGGTGTGCGGGCGCGCCGGATTCCTGCACGATTTCGCGTACACGGGTGACGAAGTCGGGCTGCCTGAACTGACGCGGGCTGACATTGATGGACAAGGGATAATGCCGGCCGGCTTTTTCCAGCTGCACCAGGGTGTTGCACGCCTGCTGCAGCGTCCAGTCGCCTATACGCAAAATGACGCCGGTTTCTTCGGCGATAGGAATAAAGCGCGACGGCGTAACGGTACCCCTGGTGGGGTGGTTCCAGCGTATCAATAGTTCGGCCCCGACAACATTGCCGCTGCGATCATATTGCGCCTGGGCATACATGCTTAATTGTTCGGTGCCTATCGCCAGCGACAGGTCGCGTTCCAGGGCCAGCCTCTCTTCGATTTCAGTTTGCATGCTGGCCTCAAAGAAGGCCACCCGGTTACGCCCAGACTCTTTGGAGCGATACATGGCAGTGTCCGCTTCGCGCAGCACGTTGTCGGTGGATTTGCCGTCGGGGCGCAAGAGCGTGACGCCGATACTGCCGCCCGAAAAATACGGCTGTCCTTTTATAATCAAGGCTTGTTCCAGCGCCACGCGCACGCTTTCCGCTATCGTCATGGCAATGCGTGCGCTTTCTTCCTGGCTACGGCCGAAATGATCCAGCAGAATCACGAATTCGTCGCCGCCGATACGGGCGACCGTATCCACGGCTCGCACCATGTCTTTCAGGCGTTGCGCCACGCTGCATAAAACGGCATCTCCAATGACATGCCCTTGTGCGTCGTTGATGCGTTTAAAGTTATCCAGATCGATGAAAAGGACGGCGCCTATGCCCGCCCCATTGCGCACAGCCTCAAGTGCATGGTCCATGCGTTCGAGCAGCAGGCGCCGGTTGGGCAGTTCGGTAAGCGGGTCGTAGTAGGCCAGTCTGTGGGCAGTAAGCTGGGTTGC
>DATCYE010000232.1:0-8064 GCA_036570485.1 Pusillimonas sp.
AGGGCGGCAGGCTATGTATGGAATAAAACACACCCGACAGGGAGGTGGCGGGCATGATCAGAAAGTTCTGAAAGGCGGCCAACTGGTCGAATTTTTCGGACCAGAGCCCGGCAATAATGCCCAAGGTGGCCATGATGCCGCAAGAAAGCACGGCAAAGGCCAGCACCCACAACAGGTTGTTGACCGCCAAAGGCACGAAAAACAGCGCCACCAGCCACACACAGGCCCCCACGCACAGGCCGCGCGCAATGGCGGCCAATATATAGGCGCTGAAGATTTCGCGATGCGATAGCGGCGGCAGCAAAATGAACACCAGGTTGCCGGTGATGCGGCTTTGGATCAAAGACGACGAGGGATTGGCAAAGGCATTTTGCAGCATGCTCATCATCATGAGCCCCGGAATCAGGAACGAAGTGTAGGGCACCGTGCCGTACACCTGCACCCGGCCTTCCAGCACATGAGCGAAAATCAGCAAATAAAGCAGGGCGGTCAGCACGGGCGCCGCAATGGTCTGGAAGGCAACCTTCCAGAAGCGCAGCAGCTCCTTGCGCAGCAAGGTCGGAAAGCCCGAGCCCAGATCCTGGCGCGGCGTGATCAGCGGGGTGGAGCTCATGCCGTCACCCCCAGAAATTCTTCGTTGTGCATGATGCGTACGAACGCGTCTTCCAGGTCGGTGCCGCCGACGCGCGCCAGCAGGGCTTGCGTAGTGTCCAGAGCCACTACATGGCCGCTTTTAAGCATGGCGATGCGGCCGCACAAGGCTTCGGCCTCTTCCAGATAATGCGTGGTCAGCAATATGGTGTGGCCTTCTTTGTTCAGGCGTGCAATGAATTCCCACAGCGTGCGTCGCAGATCGACGTCGACGCCGGCGGTGGGCTCGTCCAGAATGATGACGGGCGGGCGGTGCACCAGAGCCTGGGCCACCAGCACGCGGCGTTTCATGCCGCCGGACAGCGCACGCATATTGGTGTCGGCCTTGTCGGCCAGGCCTAGATTGGTCAGTACTTCGTCTATCCAGTCGTCGTTGTTGCGCAAACCGAAATAGCCCGATTGCAGCCGCAGGGTTTCGCGCACGCTAAAGAATGGGTCGTACACGATTTCCTGGGGTACGACGCCCAGCATGCGGCGCGACTGCTTGAAGTCGGTAACCACGTCGTGACCGCATACACGTGCCGTGCCCGACGTGGCGCTTGCCAGCCCGGCCAAGATCGATATAAGCGTGGTCTTGCCCGCGCCGTTCGGCCCCAGCAGTCCGAAGAATTCACCGTACTCGACAGTGAAACTGACATCGTTCAAGGCCTGGAAGCCCGGCTTGCCCGGTGCGCGCGACAAGCAGTTTTTCCAGCCGCGATGGGGCGGTGCAAAGATCTTCGAGACGTTTTCTAGAATAAGGGCAGACATGTATGCATAAAAAAAGCCTGGCCGAATCAGCCAAGCCTTGCATTATAGTGTTTCTGCGCGGTGCCCGGCCGGTTCAGGCGCCGGGGCTTGGCTTAGTTGGACAAACGAAGCGATTGCTTAGCGATTGTGCTGGTTCAGGGCGCTGATCAGGCCGTCGATGCCATTTTGCGAAATTTGCTGGGCGAATTGATTGCGGTAGTTCTGAATAAGCCAGATGCCTTCCACGTTCAAGTCGTATATTTTCCAGCCCTGGGGGCCTTTTTCCAGGCGGTAGTCGATGCCTACCGATGGGCCGTTGCCCTGGGAAAGCGTGGAACGCACGACCACGTCGTCGGCCTTGGCATCGCCCCTGAAGGGCTGCATGGCAAAGGCTGATTGCTGGTCGATACGGGTAAAGGCGCCGCTATAGGTGCGGATCAGCGTGCCCTTGAAGGCTTCGACCAGGTCGTGTTGCTGCTTGGGCGTGGCCTGGCGCCAGTAGCGCCCGGCGGCCAAGCGCGTGGTTTTTTCAAGGTTTACGTAGGGCAGCACGTATTCGTTGACGATTTTGTTGATGCTGGCGATGTTGCCCGACTTTACCGCCTGATCTTTTTTGAGTGCGTTCAGGGCGTTGTCGGCGACCGTTTGTACGAACTCGTTAGGTGCGCTGTTGGCATCGACCTTGTCTTGGGCAAGTGCGGGGCCGCCAGCCAGCGACAGGCCAAGAAAGCAGGCTGTCGCAAGACGCATCAGTCGGGGCGATGAAAACACGGAAAGAAAAAAACTGGACATATGGACTCCTGTTACTGTGCCGGTTTGCTTGTATTCGCGGCAGGCGCTGTGTCCGCATCAGCATCGTCCGAGTAATCGGGCAGGTTTTCGTCGGAATAGTCGGGTAGGGTTTCACCTGCGCGACGGCTGTTCACCAGGGCGTTGCGGCGCTGTATATAAGCGTCGCGAATAAAGCTGTAACGGTCAAGCGCGACCTCGTTAACAAGTTTATCGGCGTCCAGCAGGCCTGCGCGCGTATCAACCACATACAAACCAATAATGGAATTACGCAAAGGCACGTTGTCGATTTCGAATACGGGGGTGACCGGCGAAACGCCGGCGGCAAACGTGCCCAGCGTGGCGGTGCCGTCGCGCACCGAGCTTGAGCCCAGGAAAGGCAGTACGACGTAGGGGCCGGAATCGAAGCCCCATACGCCCAGCGTGACGCCGAAATCGTTGGGGATGCGCTTGGCGCCGTTCATCGAGGCCACGTCGATACAACCGCCCAGACCCATGGTGGAATTGAACAGCACGCGGCCCAGGGTGTTGAAGAAGTCGTGCCCGCGTCCTTGTAGGAAGCTGTTGATGGCCGACCAGACATCGCCCAGATTGCCGAATACGTTGTGAATACAGGTTTGCGCCGGATCGGGCATAAGCTGGTCGTAGCCTATGGCAATAGGCTTGAGTAGTGCGCGGTCAACCGTATCGTTGAACGTGTACATGCTGCGGTTATAGCTTTCCCAGGGATCGTCGGGATTGGGATGGGTAACCGTTGCGCAGCCGGTAACCAGCGCGGTTGCGCCCAGCAGGCTCGCCAGGCGTACATACCGCTGTGCGGTGCCGGAAGACGGGATATTGGGTGATTTCATATTTTTGTATTCGTTAGGCAACAGGCTGGGATTGTAAACCGGTGTTTCAACTTTTACGGTTTGGCAGGAGTTGGCGCGTTGGCGCCTGCGGCATTTGCGTCGGCAGGCTGCTGCCCCGGGTTGCTTTCACTGCTTGCACTGCCTTCTTTATTGGCAGAGCTGTACAGGAATTTGCTGATCAGCTCTTCCAGCACGACGGCGCTTTGCGTGTATTGGATTTCACTGTTTTGCTTGAGCATTTTATCGTCCCCGCCCGGGGTGATGCCAATGTACTGCTCGCCCAGCAGGCCGGAAGTCAGAATGGATGCGGACGAATCGCTGGGGAATTCATACTGCTGCTCCATGTCCAGGGTGGCCACGGCTTGATAGCGCTGGTTGTCGAAACCTATGCTGGCCACCCGGCCCACCACCACGCCGCTGCTTTTGACCGGCGCGCGCACTTTAAGGCCGCCCATATTGTCGAAGTGCGCCTGAACCTGGTAGGTTGGGGCAAAGGAAAACGAGCTCATGTTGCCGGCCCGCAAGGCCAGGAACACCAGGGCGATGGCTCCCAGTAAAACAAATAGCCCAACCCAGAAATCGGTTTTTTCACGCGTCATGATTAATCCGTCTTTATCGTTAATTGCTGAACATCAGCGCGGTCAGTACAAAATCCAGTCCCAGCACAAGCAATGAGCCGCTGACCACGGTGCGCGTGGTGGCGCGCGATACGCCTTCCGGCGTGGGCTTGGCCGTCCAGCCCGAATGCAGGGCAACCAGCGTGACCGCCACGCCGAACACCATGCTTTTGATTACGCCGTTCAGGATATCGTTGAATACATCGACGCCGTTCTGCATTTGCGACCAGAACGCGCCGGGGTCTATACCAATAAGCAATACGCCCACGATCCACCCGCCGATGACGCCCACCATGGAAAATACCGCAGCCAGAACCGGCATTGCAATGACCCCGCCCCAGAAGCGCGGCACCAGCACGCGACGTATGGGGTCGACGGCCATGATTTCCATGGCGGCGATTTGCTCGCCGGCTTTCATTAAGCCGATTTCGGCGGTAAGCGAGGTGCCGGCGCGTCCGGCGAACAGCAGCGCTGTCACCACCGGCCCCAGTTCGCGCGTCAGTGACAGCGCCACCAGCAGGCCCAGCGCTTCTTCGGACCCGTAGCGGTTCAGCGTGTAATAGCCTTGCAATCCCAGCACGAAACCTACGAACAGGCCCGATACGGCAATGATAAGCAGTGAGTAATTGCCGATGAAGTGAACCTGCTGCGACACCAGTCCCGGACGTCGCAGCGCGACGCCGCTGCGGGCAAGTATGGCTGCAGTCAGGCGCATGAAGGCGCCCAGGCCGCTTATACCGTTGCGGACCCGGCTACCCAGGTTGGCAATGGATTTGACAGGAGACATTATGAGCGCCCCGTATGTTGTTCCAGCCACTTCGTAAAAGCCGGCGTAGCGGGGTAATGGAATGCAATGGGGCCGTCGGGCTCGCCGTTCAGGAACTGGCGAATATACGGGTCTTGTGAGTCTGAAAGCTCGGCTGGCGTGCCGTTGGCAAGCAGCTTGCCCTGGCCGACCATATACACCTGATCGGCAATCGCGAAAGATTCGGCTACGTCGTGGGTAATCAGCACCGAAGCGCAGTGCAGGCGATCGGTCAGGCTGCGTATAAGCTGCGCGGTAATGCCCATGGAAATCGGATCCAGTCCTGCAAAGGGCTCGTCGTACAGGACCAGTTCGGGCTCAAGCACGACCGCGCGCGCCAGCGCCACACGCCGGGCCATGCCGCCGGAGATTTCCGCAATATTCAGGTGCGCCGCCGCGCGCAGGCCGACCGCGTCCAGCTTGTCGAGCACGCGCTCGATGATCTGGCCTTCCGACACCTGTGTGTGTTCCCGCAGTGGGAAAGCCACGTTTTCAAAAACGCTAAGGTCGGTGAACAGCGCGCCTTGCTGAAACAGCACGCCCATGCGTTGGCGCGCCTGGCGCAGACCCTCGTGCGTAAGCCCGGCAATGTCCTTGCCGAATACATGAATGGAGCCCTTTTGCGCCGTGATCTGCCCGGTTGCCGCGCGCAGCAGCGTGGTCTTGCCCGAGCCCGAGCCGCCCATCATGGCGACCACCTGCCCGCGCCGGACTTGAAGGTCGATGCCTTGCAACACCGTGAAGTCGCCATAGCCCAGCGAGACATCGGTGAAGCTTACAAGGGAATCGGAGACTGTTTGCGAATTCATTATCCGGTTGCCTGAAGATAAGCCTTGCATTGTATCCTTTTGCGGCGTTTTGGCTTGTTTACGTGTATTTCAGCGCGGCGTGGATTAACGGTCGCCGGCCTGGGCTGGTTCTGCGGCTTCGCCGTTCAGTTCGGCAAGCAGCCAGTCCTGGAATGCGCCTATGGTGTAGCGTTGCCGGGCAGCGCCGGAATAGGCCAGGTAATGCGCGTTATAACGTATTTCCTTCTCTTTTCCCGCCAGGGGGCGGACCAGGCGGCCGGCCTTGAGCTCTCTTTCGGCCAGGCGGGTCGACTCTAATGCCACGCCCAGACCGTCTTCCGCCGCAGCGATGGCCAGAAAGCTTCGGTCGAATCGTGCGCCCTGGGGCGCGCGCAGCTCGATGCCGTTTGCTTCAAACCAGGCCGGCCAACGGATTTGCTTGTACTCGCTTTGAATCAGGGTTTGCGAATTCAGATCTTCAGGGGTCTTGATTTGCTGCGCTAATGCGGGACTGCATAAGGGGGTCAATAATTCGGTGCCCAGCGGGATGACGGCAATGCCTTCTGATTTAGGCTTGCCATAGACAATGTCCAGGTCGAACTCATCGGACTCGAACCGCACGTAATCCGTGTTCGCGGCTAATCGTAGGTCGATGTGCGGGTTGCCGGCCAGAAAGCGCGTCAATCGGGGCACCAGCCACTGGGCGGCAAAACTGGGTGCGGAATGCAGCCGCAGTATTGTCGGCCCTCTGGCGGAAACCATTTCTATCCCGCGCCGTATTTCTTCAAAGCCCTTGCTTATATGGACAAAGAGCGCTTCGGCCTCGGGGGTCAACTGAATGCTGCGGGTGCTGCGCAGGAAGAGCCTGATGCCCAGATGCTCCTCCAGCTTGCGTACGGCATGGCTGATCGCGCTGGGGGAGAGGTGCAGCTCTTCGGCGGCGTGCCTAAAGGAGCCGGTCCGACCGGCCGCTTCGAAGGCTCGCAATAGTGAAAGAGGAAGATTTCCGAACATAGGGAAGACCCCCGGACTGGTGAATTGGATTCAGTAATTATTGCAGACTTATCGTTTGTCCGCCCATTCCCCATCCTCTACCATTCCTTCATCAAAGAGTGGTTGTCAGGAGATAAGAGGATGCTTTTAAAAGATAAAGTGGCAGTTATATCGGGCGCAGCCGGAGTGCGCGGGATTGGATATGCGACCGCCAAGTTGTTCGCTTCCCAGGGCGCAAAAGTGGTTATTCTTGATCTGGATGCAAGCGCATCCACCAAGGCGGCCGAATCGCTGGGTGGCGAACACCTTGGCCTGGCCTGCGATGTTGCCGATCGCTCTGCCTGCGAGCGTGCCGTCGGCCAAGTGATGGCCAAGTTCGGGCGCATAGATGTACTGATCAATAACGCCGGCATTACGCAACCCGTGAAATTCCTGGAAATCGATCCGAACAGCTGGGATCGGATTCTTGATGTGAATTTACGGGGTGTGCTTTATTTGAGCCAGGCAGTCGTGCCGCATATGCGCGGCAAGGGCGGCGCCATTGCCTGCATGTCATCCGTATCCGCGCAGCGGGGCGGCGGCATTTTCGGCGGTCCGCATTATTCGGCGGCCAAGGCCGGCGTGCTGGGTTTGGCCAAAGCGATGGCCAGGGAATTCGGCCCGGACAACATTCGCGTCAATTGCGTAACCCCCGGTTTGATTGAGACGGATATCACCGGCGGCAAGCTTACCGACGAGATGCGCACCGAGATACTGAAGGGCATACCCCTTAATCGCCTGGGCCAGGCGCAAGAGGTTGCCAAGGCATATCTCTTCCTGGCGTCGGATCTTTCTTCATACATTACCGGCGGGGTCATCGATGTGAACGGCGGCATGCTGATTCACGGCTAGGGAACACTATGAATACCAGTACAGCAACAGAGCAAGACAACGCAGCTATCATGCGCAGCCTTGCCACCAGCGCATATAACATCCGTCGCTATGCCTTGCGCATGGGCGAGGTGCAAGGGCAGGGCTATATCGGTCAGGCACTCGGTATTGCCGACATCCTGGCGGTTGCCTTTGGGCATGCGCTTAATTTCCGTCCGGAAGACCCCGAGTGGGAAGGCAGAGACCGCTTTCTGCTTTCGCACGGGCATTACGCAATAGCTTATTACGCCGCCTTGATCGAGGCCGGGATCATTCCCGAAGCGGAGCTGGAAACCTATGGCAGCGATGACAGTCGCCTGCCCATGTCGGGTATGGCCAGCTACACGCCAGGCATGGAAATTTCGGGCGGCTCGCTGGGGCAGGGCTTGGCTATTGGCGTGGGCATGGCATTGGCCCTGCGCCAAAAGAGCAATCCGGCGTTTGTTTACGTATCGACGTCCGACGGAGAGCTGGACGAGGGAGCGACCTGGGAAGCGGCGATGTCTGCCAGCCACCATCAGCTAAAAAATATGATCGCGCTGGTGGATGTAAACAATCAGCAGGCCGATGGCAATTCCAACCATGTGCTGGGTTTTGAACCGCTAGCCGACAAGTGGCAAGCATTCGGATGGCATGTGCAACGCGTAGACGGCAATGATCTGGCTGCCGTGTTTGCGGCATTCAATGCGGCTCGATCTTATGCGGGCGATAAGCCCCGCGTGATTCTGTTCGATACCTTGATGGGCAAAGGCGTTCCATTCCTGGAGCAGCGCGAGAAAAATCATTTCATCCGGGTCGATGAGGCCGAGTGGCAGCAGGCCATCGCCATTCTGGATGAGGCACAAAGCAATGGAGAAAAAAATGACTGAGGCCATTGTCAAGAAGCCGCGTCTTACGACATCGGCAATGATTGCATCGATTGCCGGCGATGG
>DATCYE010000233.1:0-3354 GCA_036570485.1 Pusillimonas sp.
TCCATCGTCCAGCATTGGGGGCAGGGGCCGGTGGGCTTTTGGGCCAGCCTGTTTTGCGCCGCGCTAATCGTCGGTCTGCTTGGCGCCCTGGTCGAAATGGTCTTGCTGCGTCGCATATATGGCGCGCCGGAAATGTTCCAGCTGCTGGCTACTTTTGCGCTGGTGCTGGTGTTCAACGACCTGGCTCTTTGGCTATGGGGGCCGGACGATTTGTTGGGTCCGCTCGCCCCGGGGCTAAATGGCGCCTTGCAGATATTCGATCGCTATCTGCCGGTGTATGACTTGGTCCTCATCGTTATAGGGCCTGCGGTCTTGATGGCCTTGTGGCTGCTGCTGACGCGCACCCGCTGGGGCACGCTGATACGCGCGGCGACTCAAGACCGCGAGATGCTGGGCGCGCTGGGCGTAAACCAGGCCTGGCTCTTTACCGGCGTGTTTGCACTGGGTGCCTTCCTGGCCGGCCTGGGTGGAGCCATACAGATTCCGCGTCAGCCTGCCAGCCTGGGGCTGGATCTAAGCGTGATCGGCGATGCTTTCGTGGTGGTTGTGGTGGGCGGCATGGGGTCGATTCCCGGCGCTTACCTGGCTGCGCTGATCATTGCCGAGCTCAAGGCCTTGTGCATCGCACTGGGTGTGGTCGAAATCGGCGGCATCAGCCTGGCCTTCCCCAAGCTGACGCTGGTTGTGGAGTTTATCTTCATGGCCTTTGTGCTGGTGTTCAGGCCTTGGGGCTTGCTTGGCAAACCCTTGGCAAGCGTGCGCCATGCCGGCCAAGCGGACGCGCCCCTGCGCCCGTCAAACGCTGCCTTCAGGTGGTTTGCCTTGCTGCTGATTGCCATGTTCGCCTTTTTGCCGGCACTGGCCGGCGTCTTGCCCTATGCGTCGGTGCTGGCGCAAGACATGCTGATTGCCGTGCTGTTTGCCGTCAGCCTGCATTTCATGATGGGGCTGGGCGGCATGCCTTCTTTTGGCCATGCGGCCTACTTTGGCATCGGCGCGTATGCGGCGGCTCTACTGTTCAAGTCGGCTGGCCTGGGCATGACGGCCTCGCTGCTGGCAGCCCCTTTAGCCGCAGGCTTTGCGGCGGTCGTGTTCGGCTGGTTCTGTATTCGCCTCACGGGCGTGTACCTGGCCATGCTGACCTTGGCTTTTGCGCAGATCGTGTGGTCGATTGCTTATCAGTGGGATGCGGTAACCGGCGGCTCCAATGGTATTGTCGGCATCTGGCCCGAAGCCTGGTTGTCGGGCGATGCTTATTATTACTTTACGCTGATCGTGGTCGTGGCCGCCATTGTGGTCGTGCGTCGCATGGCGTTTGCGCCATTCGGCTACGCCTTGCGCGCAGTGCGCGACTCGGCCCTGCGCGCCGACGCCATCGGTTTGAATGTCAAAGGCGTGCAATGGGCCGCGTTTATCGTGGCCGGCCTGTTTGCAGGCTTGGCCGGCGCGCTGTATGTGTTCTCCAAAGGCAGCACTTCGCCCGAAGTTATAACGGTGGGCAAGTCGGTCGACGGCTTGGTCATGGTGTTGTTGGGCGGTATACAGACTCTGTTCGGGCCGGTGGTGGGCGCGGCCGGCTTCACCTTGCTGCAGGATTACTTCGTGGGTATTACCGAATATTGGCGCGCCCTGTTCGGTGCAGTGATACTGCTTATCGTCCTGGTGTTTCCGCAAGGTATTGCAGGCTATGCCGGTTTGCTTATGCAGCGCGGGAGGAAATCGGCATGAGCTTGCTAAAGGTCAGCGGACTGAGCAAAAGTTTTGGTGGCAACAAAGCGGTGGATGCCATCGACTTTACGCTAGAGCCGGGCGAGCTGCTGGCGCTGATAGGCCCCAACGGCGCGGGAAAATCCACCACCTTTAATATGGTGGGGGGGCAATTGCCCGCCTCGGCGGGCTCGGTACGGTTCGACGGCATCGAGTTGCTGGGCATGCCCTCGCGCAAGATCGCTCATATGGGGGTAGGGCGCACCTTCCAGATTGCCGCCACCTTTGCATCCCTGACGGTGCTCGAAAATGTGCAGATGGCCTTGTTGTCACATCGCCGCAAGGTGTATTCATTCTGGCGTGCGGCTACTTCCCGCTACCGGACTGAAGCCATGCAGTTGCTGGAGCAGGTCGGCATGCATGAGCAGGCGGATCGCGCATGCAGTGAACTGGCCTACGGCGATGTCAAGCGGGTAGAGCTGGCCATGAGCCTGGCGGGTAGCCCGCGTCTGCTGCTTATGGATGAACCCACCGCAGGCATGGCGCCCGCCGAGCGCAATGCCCTGGTCGGCCTGGTCAAGAAGCTGGTTCAGCAACGCAATATGGCGGTCTTGTTTACCGAGCACAGCATGGATGTGGTGTTTGCCTACGCCGACCGCGTGATTGTGTTGGCCCGTGGCCAATTGATCGCGCAAGGCAGCGTCGAGCAGGTGCGCAACCATCCCAAGGTGCAGGAAGTATATTTCGGTACCGGCCGCACTTTTCAGAACAGAACGGGGGCGCCTGCAGTATGAATTCGACCCTATCGCAAGTCCATCCTGCGCCGCTGCTGACGGTAAGCGGATTGAACGCCTGGTACGGTGCCGCCCACATCCTGCACGATGTCGATCTGCAAGTCGGTCGAGGCGAGGTGGTGGCGCTGATGGGCAGAAACGGCGCGGGCAAGTCGACCACGCTCAAGGCCATCATGGGTTTGCTGCCCACGCGTCGCGCAGAAGTGGCGTTCATGGGGCATGCTCTGCACAAGCGGCAGGCCTACGAAATCGCGCGCCTGGGCCTGGGCTATGTGCCGGAAGACAGGCGCATATTCACAGATCTGACGGTCATGGAAAACTTGTCTACCGGTCGCCAGCCAGACCGGACCTGGCCGGACGGCAGCCCCGGGCTGAACTGGACTCTTGAAGCGGTGTTTGATCTGTTTCCGAATCTTGCCGGCATGCGCAAGCGCCTTGCCGGTGCCATGAGCGGCGGCGAGCAGCAAATGCTGACCGTGGCACGTACCCTGATGGGTAATCCCTATTGCCTGCTGCTGGACGAGCCTTCGGAAGGCATTGCCCCACTGATAGTCGAACAGATGGCCGATATGATATTGGCGCTTAAGGCCCGTGGCGCAAGTGTGTTGCTGTCCGAGCAAAACATCCATTTTGCCAACCTGGTATCCGACCGCGCTTATGTGCTGGAGAAAGGCGCCATGCGCTATACCGGTTCGATGGTCGAGCTGGCCGCCAACGATGCGGTACGCGCAGCCTATCTGGCACTTTAGTTTTCATGGCTTGCGAGCCTGCGCGGGCGCGGCGCAAGGGCCGACACCGCGTAGGTTTTGTGTAGGCCTGGCAGCGCGCCCGTTAAGCCACCCTTCCCAGAGGT
>DATCYE010000234.1:0-3293 GCA_036570485.1 Pusillimonas sp.
GCTGCGGCTCGGTGATCAGCCCCACCGCTATGGTGGGCACACCGACTGCCTGCTTGACCGCTTGAGCCAAATGCACCTGGTAGCCTGGCCCCACCGGTATTTGCTGCCGGTGCGACACGCCTCCGCTGGACACATCCAGCCAGCCCACGCCTTTCTCCTTCAGGCGAAGTCCGAACTGTATTGTCTGATCCAGCGTCCAGCTGGGTTCGTCATTGATCCAGTCGGTGGCGGAAATGCGCACACCCACCGGTATGGAGTCGGGCACGGCGGCGCGGACGGCGTCGAAAACCTCTAGCGGATAACGCATGCGGTTCTCTAAACTGCCGCCATAGTGATCGTCGCGCTGGTTGGAGAGCGGCGATAAAAACTGATGCAAAAGATAGCCGTGGGCCGCATGCAACTCGATGGCGTCGAAGCCCAGCCGGACGGCGCGCTTTGCCGCCTGAACAAAGTCGGCCTTGATGCGTGCCAGCTCGTCGCTTGCCAGAGGAAGCGGCAGCGCCTCTTCGGGCCTTTGCGCAATCGCCGATGGCGCCAAGGGCTGCCACCCACCGTCTTCAATGGTAATAAGCTGACCGCCATTCCAGGGCGCGGCACTGGAGGCCTTGCGTCCGGCGTGCGCCAGCTGGATAGTCAGTTTAATGGGCGACGAGGCTCGTATCATGCTTACGACGCTAGCCAGCGCCGTCTCGTTTCCATCGTTCCATAAACCCAGGCAACCTGGCGTGATTCGCCCTTCTTGGCTGACCGCCGTGGCTTCAAGACAGAGCATGCCCGCCCCACCTAGCGACAAGCTACCCAGGTGGGCCATATGCCAGGCAGTCGCATCGCCGTTGTTGGCCGAATACTGGCACATTGGAGACACCACAATGCGGTTGGGCAATGTCAGCCCACGCAAGACGAGGGGATCAAAAAGATGCGCCATCTTACTTACCGCCCTTCTTGGCTCGCATTTTTCTTGCGGGAGGAGTCGATCCCCAGTTGTTTGAGCTTGCGGTACAGGTGCGTGCGTTCCAAACCGGTCTTTTCGGAAACCCGCGTCATGCTGTGATTTTCTCGCCCCAGATGATATTCGAAGTAAATACGCTCGAACTCGTCGCGTGCGTCGCGCAGCGGCTGATCAAGGGAAATTCCCCCAAGCAGGGAATGGTTTGGTTCGGCTACGGCTTCCGCCATGGCAGGAACCGCCGTGGTGGTCAGTGGCGGTAGTTGGTCGGCACGACGCTCCGGCAGGCGCGCCGCTGCCGCCAGCGCCGGCGTAAGCACCGGCCTTGCCAGACCGGCGGCAATAGTCTTCAGGAGCTTCTGAAGCGTGATGGGCTTTTCAAGAAAGTCGACCGCACCGATGCGAGTGGCCTCGACCGCCGTGTCGACAGTTGCGTGGCCGCTCATCATGACAACCGGCATATCGAGCAGACCTTGCGACCCCCATTCTTTAAGCAGGCTTACGCCGTCGGTGTCGGGCATCCAGATATCCAACAAGACCAGATCGGGTCTAGCCCGCAAGCGCGCAGCGCGCGCCTGTGCGGCATTTTCCGCCAGCTCGACCGTATGTCCCTCGTCGTAAAGAATTTCCGACAAAAGTTCACGGATAACAATTTCGTCGTCAACAACCAGAATTCTGGCCATAAAGCGTCACCTACCTTTTTTCGGCATTATCGTTCCCTTGCGTTGCTTCGTCCAGCGCGGACTGATTTCCTGCAAGGCGCGTCAAGAGGATGGAGATACGCGCTCCCCCTTCACGACGGTTTGAAATATCGATTCGACCGCCGTGCTCTTCGATAATCTTTTTAACTATAGCAAGACCCAAGCCCGTCCCGCTTGCCTTGGTCGTTACGTAAGGCTCGAACACGCGATTCAGGACCTGTGCAGCAAAGCCCTGCCCGTTATCTGACACGGTAAGCCTGACAGCCGGATGTTCCTGACCGTCGTCGATGCCTGAACGGGTCAGTTTAGTTTGCACATAAATGCGGGCGTCGGCAAGCGGCTGATTCTGAGCGGCGGAGTCGCGCGCATTAGCCAGCAAATTATGCATGACCTGCCGCAGTTGGGTGGGATCGCCTTCTATGATGGGCAGATTCGGATCGAACTCGACTTCTATTCGGACGCTTTGCCCGTCGTCGCGCACCGCAGCGCCAATTGGGTCCCACCCATACAAGGACAGCACGTCGGCGATCAGCTCATTGATGTTGATCTGCTGCATCTGCGCCGGCGGCGTGCGTGCGTATTCACGAAAGTCGTCGACCATTTTCTTCAGCGACGCAACCTGATTGACGATGGTGTTGGTCGAACGCAGCAGCATGGCGGCATCGTCTTCGCTCAGGCGAGCGGCCAGTTTCATGGCCAGGCGTTCGGCTGAAAGCTGTATGGGGGTCAACGGATTCTTGATTTCGTGGGCCAGCCGCCGCGCAACCTCACCCCAGGCCACAGTGCGGTTAGCGGAGATGACTTCGCTGATGTCGTCGAACACCACCAAATAGCCGTTGCCTCGTCCGTCGACGCTAAGGTGCGTGCCGCGCGCCAGCAGCGTGACGACATGCTTTTTCTTTTCGTTATCGCTGGCCGCTTCAAGCTCCAGCTCGAACTGCTGTTGCCAATACAAGCGCTCCGAACCAACGGCCGTGTGCGCTGCAAAAGCCTGGCGTATCAATTGCGACAGAGAAAAAGCGCCGTCGGCGGTTTCCAGCGGACGCCCTTTCACTGAGCGCAGATCGACACGCAGTATGCTTTGCGCGCCCTGATTGAACATGGTCACACGGAACATCTCGTCGAAAACCAGCACCCCCGACGACAAGTTGCTAAGGACCGACTCCAGATAAACATTGGACCGCTCCAGCTGCTGCCGGTTGTTCTCGACCATGTGCCTGGCCTCGTCCAGCTGACGCGTCATGGCGTTGAAGGACCGGGTCAACTGGCCGACCTCGTCACGCTCGGGCGGTTCGGGCAAGGGCCGGTAATCGCCCACGCCTACCGCCTGCGTGCCCGCAGCCAGGGTCAGCAGCGGCCTGACCAGACGTCGCGACACCGCCAAGGCCACCACAACTGCTGCAAATACCGCCAGAATAAGCGCCAAGGTCAGCGTAATGCCATAAAGCTTGCGCAAGCCCAAGCGCGACAGAGCCAGTTCTTGATAATCGCGGAATCCCTCTTGTACCTGGTTGGCATTGCGGGCTATCTGCTCAGGTACCGGCTCGATGACCTGCAGCCAACGGGTATCGGGCGACACGCCCAATGTCGATGACAGTCGGTCCAGCGTATTGATGGGCACCACCACACGCAAATGCAAGCCGGTG
>DATCYE010000235.1:0-3483 GCA_036570485.1 Pusillimonas sp.
TTCGTAGACGATCTTTACACCGTTGATGCCGCCATCGCGCTCGTTGACGAGCTTGAGGTAATCCATTTTTCCGTCGGCCCATGGTATGCCCAGTGGCGCGAAAGACCCCGTGCGGTATGCCAGCAGGGGCACGAATTGTTCGTCGGCAGCGGCGGCTGGCATCGATACCGCAGCCAGCGTACCGGCAACGGCGATCATGGCCGCTGCGTATTTTAAGGATGGTTTCATCTCCAAGTCCTCCTGATGGTGTCTATCTGCACCGTTTGTGTTTCGGCATGACCAGATTGGCCAGCCGGCTTACTAAAGTATTGGTATAGCGATAAAAACTAATGAGGGAAAGGCCAAATACGCAACTTCTCTTTGCCTATGCTCCATAACCGCGCCAGGCCGTGCGGCTCCACGATAAGGAAAAACAC
Source organism: Pusillimonas sp. (assembly GCA_036570485.1). Taxonomy (GTDB): domain Bacteria; phylum Pseudomonadota; class Gammaproteobacteria; order Burkholderiales; family Burkholderiaceae_B. Next base: position 417 of record DATCYE010000235.1, read on the forward strand.
GATCAGTGCTCCGAACACCATATGCTCGATGTGCGAAGCGGTATCCACCGCCAGCGACAGGCCGAGCATATGAGGGACGTTGGTCAGCAGAACCGGCACCAGCACCATGAATGCCGCTCCGAAAAAGCTGCCCACAATAGAGCCCAGACCGCCAATGATGACAATGAAAAGCAATTGCAGGGAACGGGTCAGGTCAAAGGCCAGCGGCTCCCAGGAACCCAGGTGTATGTATGCCCACAATGCTCCTGCCACGCCGATGATGAAAGAGCTGACCGCAAAGGCAGTAAGCTTGGCGTAGACTGGCCGTATCCCGATAACGGAAGCGGCTACGTCCATATCGCGTATGGCCATCCATTGCCGGCCGATGGCGCCACGCACCAGGTTTTTGGCCAACAGGGCGAACACAGCAACGAATGCCAGGACGAACAAATAGCGCTCGGTGGGAGTCTGCACAGGCAGGCCGAAGGCAGTCAGGGCCGGCACAGACACATTGCCCGACGATGAGTAATTAGTGAAAAACGGAATACGCAGAAAGGCCCAATCAACGAAAAACTGCGCGGCCAGCGTAGTGACGGCCAGATACAGGCCGCGTATACGCAGGCTGGGCACACCGAAGATCACCCCCACCAAGGTGGCGAACACGCCGCCCAACAAAATCTGGACGACCAGCGGCGTGGCAGGCATGCGCACGCCGAAATTCCAGGCGGCGTAGGCGCCCACCGCCATGAATGCCCCCGAACCTATGGATATCTGACCGCAATAGCCCACCAGTATGTTCAGGCCTATGGCGGCCAGCGACAAAATCAGGAAGGGCGTAAGAATGGCCTGCAGAAAATAGTTCGAAGCAAGCAGCGGAACGAGTACGACAGCGACCAGCAACAGGCCCAACATGAAGATCCGATCCTGGCGAATGGGAAATATCTGCTGGTCTGCCTGGTAGCTATTTTTGAACTGGCCGTTTTCACGATAGAACATAGTTGTTGAGTCCTGATCTGCTTATAGCCGCTTAAACACGGTCGATGATTTTTTCGCCGAACAATCCCTGCGGGCGGAACAGCAGGAACACCAGGGCCAACATGTAGGCAAACCAGATTTCGATTCCACCACCCACGAACGGCCCAAGGTAGACCTCGGAAAGCTTCTCGCCAACCCCAATAATGAGTCCGCCGATGATGGCTCCCGGTACTGACGTAAGCCCACCCAGGATCACCACCGGCAGCGCCCGCAGCGCGGCGGTCGACAAGGTGAACTGAACGCCGAACTTGGATCCCCAGATCACCCCGGCCACCAATGCAACCAGGCCGGCCACTGTCCAGACCACCACCCAGATGCGATTAAGCGGAATGCCTATGGATTGCGCCGCCTGGTGGTCGTCGGCCACAGCGCGCAAGGCCCGGCCTACCGTTGTGTACTGGAAGAAGAAAGCCAGCGCGGCCACCAACAAGGCAGCAATGCCCGCTGCGGTAAGGTCTTCAAGACTGATCAGCAAACCGCCTTCGAACACTGTGCCCAGAATGAATGCCGGATCTTTGGGCATGCCGATATCGATGGAATACACACTGCTGCCAAAGATAATTTGACCCATGCCATCCAGAAAGTAGCTGATACCTATAGTGGCCATCAGCAGTGTCGTGCCCTCCTGATTGACTAGGTAACGCAAGGCCCAACGCTCGATTGCCACCGCAATCAGCCACATGAAGACCGCCGTAATAGCGAATGCCAGCACATTGGCCAGGATCAGGCTCTCTATACCCAGCCAGCGAGGTATCCATTCGGAAAACCGCGCCATCGACAAGGCCGCAATAAGCACCATGGCGCCTTGGGCAAAATTGAACACACCCGAGGCCTTGAAGATAAGCACGAAGCCCAGCGCCACCAACGAATACAGCATGCCCGTCATCAGGCCGCCGAACAGGGTTTCCAGGAAAAATGCCATGTTTTTCTTCCTTAGTGGCTGGCGCCGAGATAGGCTTGAATGACGTCTGGGTTCTGGCGGACTTCGTCGGGCATGCCGTCGCCGATCTTCTTGCCGTAATCCAGAACCACGACACGATCGGAAATATCCATGACCACGCCCATGTCGTGCTCGATAAGGACGATGGTGGTGCCATATTCGTCGTTCACATCAAGTATGAAGCGGCTCATGTCCTGCTTTTCTTCGATGTTCATGCCGGCCATGGGTTCGTCCAGCAGCAAAATGCGCGGCTCCATGGCCAACGCCCGCCCCAGATCGACCCGTTTTTGCAAGCCGTAGGGCAAGCGCCCCACCGGCGTCTTGCGATAGGCCTGAATTTCAAGAAAGTCGATGATGTTCTCGACGAATTCGCGATTGGCGATTTCTTCGCGCTCGGCCGATCCCAGGCGAAAGGCTTGTGCCAGGACGCCACTTTTCATGCGCAGGTTGCGGCCCGTCATGATGTTGTCCAGCACGCTCATGCCTTTGAACAAAGCCAGGTTCTGGAAGGTGCGCGCTATGCCCATTTCAGCCGCGCGCCGCGAATTCATTTTCGAAAACTTGACCCCGGCCAGAGTGATTTCACCATTCTGCGGCGTGTAGACCCCATTGATGACATTAAGCATGGAGCTTTTTCCGGCGCCATTGGGCCCGATGATGGCACGGATCTCGTGCTCTTTGACGTCAAAGGAAATATCGGTAAGCGCCTTTACGCCCCCAAAGGCCAAAGAGATGTTCTTCATGTCGAGAATCGTGTTCCCGATTCGTTGTTCACGAACGCCTTGACTCATTACGCAGCCTTCTTCGTGTTGCTTGGATAAACCGTTGCGGCCAGTATTTTCAGATCGGCCGAGATCTTGCCGGATCGGCCGTCTTCGAACTTGACCTCGGTTTCGATGAAATGATGGCCCTTGCCCTGGAACAGCGCATCGACCAGCACCGCATACTTCTGGGCAATAAAGGCCCTGCGTACTTTACGGGTGCGGGTAAGCTCGTCGTCGTCTGGGTCAAGCTCTTTGTGCAAGATAAGAAAGCGCGACACTTGCGAGCCGGCAAGCCGAGGATCGTTGGCCAGGTCGGCGTTGACTTGGTTGACGCAATCGCGGATAAGCT
>DATCYE010000236.1:0-6048 GCA_036570485.1 Pusillimonas sp.
ACACCTTAATTACACCCCTTGCTAACCCCAAGGCGCGGTGCTTCTTCCCAGATTCGTTATCCCAGCCCAGGCTGGAATAACACCCGGTTACGCTTGACGACCATAGCAAGGTGGTCCCACTCCTTCCCTTCCCGAACAGGATCGTGAAACGCCTTCGCGCCTATGATAGTGGACGTACGTCTGTGAAAGTAGGTCATCGTCAGGCTCTTATCTAAAACCCCCCATCCGGTATCACCGGGTGGGGGGTTTGCTTTGCCCGACGCCTTTTGCTGCGCTGCAGATCGCCGCCAAAAAGGCGGCTTTACTTCTTATTTGCCTTGGCCCGGCGCCCGTTGCACGAGCTCGTCCAGGCGGCGAATAATGAAATTCAGAAATTGCTCGATGACATCGGGCAGTATGCGGCCCCGCATCACTTGCACTTGTACTGTTCGTGCATGCATTTCGGGGTTCTTTAGTGGAATAGCCACCAGCCTGCCTGGCTTCAGGCGTTCGGCGATCGATACATAGCTTGCAAACAGAATGGCCTGGCTTTCGCGTACATAGGCGTGCAGGGCTTCGGCGTAATTGCTATAGACCTGAGGCTCCACCCATGTTCCGGTCATATTGGAAGCCAACTGATAAAGCTTGTATGTGGACGATAGTTCATCGGTCAAGGCGATGGGGTAGCCGGACAGATCGCGGATATCCAGACGTCGCCTACGCGACAAGGGGTGATCTCGCGACATGACGGCCAGGGCCGGAGCAGGCCGGGCATACAAAACCTTTACTCCGCTTTCGCTGGCATTGGGCGTAATGCTAAAGGTCAGAGCCATGTCGACTTCGCCCGCCTCCACGCGCTGTGTGGCCGGCTTTGCGCTATCCACCCAAATGCGAAAGCGAGCCGAAGGTAGTTGGCGGCCGAATGCCGCCAGCGTTGCGGGGACGAGCTCATTGGCCAAGCCTTGGGTGCAGGATATCCGTATTGGATTCTGTTCACCGCCTTGCAATGCGGCGATGGATTCGATTACAGCATTGGTTTCCAATACGGATCGCCTGACATGTCTTAGCAGGATCTGGCCCGCTTCTGTAGGCACCATGCCTCGGGCGCTGCGTATGAACAGAGCTGCGCCCACTTCTTCTTCCAGGCCTGTGATCTGGCGGCTTATAGCAGAAACCGCAACATGTAAAGACTCCGATGCAGCCGTAAGGCTGCCCTTCAAAGCGACTTCATAGAAGTATTTTGTGGCCAGGCTTTGCATTGATACGACTCGCGTTCAGAGGTTATTTAAGAAATATGACAGAAAATATTAAGGGTTAACCCTTGATTAGTATTCTAATTTAAGCAAAGAGTTCTCGATTTATTCTAATTGTATAGAAAGCTCTGAATGTCTAGAATGGCCGGTTCGTCGGAAGGCCAAAATGTCAGTGATTTGTGTTCGCTGTCATCTTGGAGGCTGTTGCGGTCTTGCGACGAGCATGCAACGCGGTGTCCGGTTTTTGCTCCGCGTCGATTCAGAGACAAACTAAAGGAATTACAGAATGCCGACGGTAAACCCCAGGATTAAAACAATCGCTGTCGCCCTGGCTTGCACATTTGCGGGCCTGTCCCAGGCTCAGACGCTTAAGATAGGGCTGGCATCAGAGCCCACCGCAGTAGATCCACACTATCATCAGACTACGCCCAACGAGGCGCTGGTCTATCATATCTTTCAGCCTTTGGTCGCGATGGATGCCGACCAGAAGCTTCAGCCGGCGCTGGCCAAGTCCTGGGAAGCCACCGACGACACGACCTGGACGTTCAAGCTGGACGAAAAGGCCAAGTTTTCGAATGGCGAGCCTTTCACCGCGCAGGACGTGGTGTTCAGCTTTTGCCGCATCCTGAACAATGAAACCGGCATAGGCAGCGGCGGCACCAACACCGTGCGGCGTATCTTGTCCGTCGAAACACCCGACGAGCGCACGGTACTACTGAAGACAGCAGCACCCCAACCGGTCTTGCCCAATGAGCTGGCCCGCATACCCATGATCTGGAGCGGCATCGTCAAGCATGGCAAGCTGACTTATACGCCCAAGGAAGGTTGCGGCGTGACTTCGCCGTGGCCGGTCGTCAACGATTTCAACAGCGGCAAGGATGTCATCGGCACCGGTCCCTATGTGTTGAAGTCCTACGTCAAGGGCTCGGGCATTGTGCTTGAGCGCAATGAAAAATATTGGGGCGAGCTGCCTGCGTGGAAGGAAGTCAGGATGACGGCGGTGCCCAGCGCCGGCCCGCGCTTGACGGGTTTGCTGGCCGGCGACTTCGACCTGATTGAAAATCCCGCCGCGCGCGACCTGAAGCGCATCAAGGAAAGCGGTTTTGGACATACCGTCAAGCCATCGGTGCGCATCATGTTCTTTCAACTGGATGCCGGTCGCGAGCAAAGCCCGATGGTCAAGTCTTCCAAGGGCGATAACCCATTGCAGAATGTGAAGGTGCGCCAGGCGATGTCCATGGCTATTGATCGCAAGACCATTGTTGATCGCATCATGGATGGCGTAGCGCTGCCCGCCAACCAATTCATACCTGCCGGCATGTTCGGCGCCATCGACCAGGCACCCGCGCTGGAGTACAACCCCAAGAAAGCCAAGCAACTCCTGGCTGAAGCGGGCTATCCCGATGGCTTCGAGTTGACGCTGTCGGCCACCAACGACCGTTATATCAATGACGCTCAGGTAACCCAGGCAGTGGCGCAATACCTTAGCCGCATCGGTATCAAGACCCAGGTCGATACCGTGACCAGCTCGGTGTATTTTCCAAAACGCGCCAAGCGTGAAATGAGCGCAGCCCTGGGCGGCTGGGGCCAGGAGACCGGCGAGGCGGGCAACTTCCTGCAGTACTGGGTGACCACCAATAACAAGGACCGCGGTGTGGGCAGCAGCAACTATGGCCGCTACTCAAACCCCGAGCTGGATAAGCTGTACTTCCAAGCCATGGTGACCCTGGACGGCGGTCAGCGCAGCCAGTTGCTGCAGCAAGCCGTGAAGATTGCCCTAGCCGACATGCCCAATATTCCGCTGCATTGGGAAAGCGGTGTGTGGGCTTTCCGCAAAGGCATAGCCTACGAGGGCCGCGCCGATCAGCGCACCATGGCTACTGCGGCAACCCTGGTCAAGTAAGACCGGATCCAGGCTGACGAAGGAGTAAGACTTTGGCTTTATTTATTATGCGCAGGTTGTTGCAAAGCCTGCTGGTTGTCCTTGCCGTATCGGTAGTGGTGTTTTGCGCCGTATATGCCATTGGCGACCCCATAGAGCTTCTCGTCAGCCCGGATGTGGCCCAGACCGAGCGTGACGCGTTGATCGCGCGGCTGGGGCTGGATCTGCCCTTGTGGCAGCAGTACGGCGTTTTCCTTTGGCGCGCGCTGCACGGCGATCTGGGCAATTCCTTTGTGCATGGGATGCCGGCTGTCCAACTGATATTGCAACGTTTTCCCGCTACGCTGGAACTGGTGATTGTAGCCATTACGCTGACCTGTGTAATCGGCATATCCATGGGCCTGATCGCGGGCCTGTACCGTGATCGTTGGCTGGGCCGGGGCATTATGGCTGGCTCCATCTTCGGTTTTTCTGTGCCGAATTTCTGGCAGGGCATGGTTTTTATTTTGTTCTTTGCCGTATGGCTGGGCTGGCTGCCGGCTTCGGGGCGCGGACCGACCGTGGAATTCCTGGGTGTGCCTCTTAGCATCTTCAGCGCCGATGGCTGGCGTCATATCGCACTGCCCGCAGTCAATCTGGCCATTGCCAATATTGCACTGGTGCTGCGGATGACGGCAACGGGTGTCAGCGAAGCACAAAGCCAGGACTATGTGCGTTTTGCCCGTGCCAAGGGCGTGAAGCCCGGCCGTATTGTGCGTCGTCATATTCTGCGCAACATTCTGATCCCGGTCGTCACCGTCATCGGCATGGAGTTCGGCACCTTGATCGCCTACTCGACCATTACCGAAACTGTATTTTCCTGGCCGGGCATGGGCAAGCTGCTGATAGACAGCGTCTACAAGCTCGACCGCCCCGTTATCGTCGCCTACGTGATGTTGGTGACTTTGTTGTTCGTGATCATCAATCTGGTGGTCGATCTGCTGTATGCCGTGCTGGATCCGCGCGTGCAGCTTGTGGAGGCGCGAGCCTGATATGTTTTCTTGTTTTAGCTTATTCAAAAGAGCTGTGATGCCGGGCGAACCGTCCGCCGCAGCCGCTGCACCGTCGGCGCCTTCACATGTGGCGCCGCTGCTTGAAACGCCTAAGCGCGCGAAGATCCTGCGCAAGCTGCGGTCCCGGCCATCCGCCGGGAAATCGCTATTGGCCCTGGGCCTGCTGATACTGGCCATCGTGGTTCTGCCGTTCTTCGCACCGCAGAACCCTTACGATTTAATGGCTTTGGACATCATGGATGGGCGTCTGCCGCCGGGAGCCACTAATTTCGACCAGACCATGACCTACTGGATGGGGACCGATGCGCAAGGGCGGGACATGCTCAGTGCCATTCTTTACGGTCTGCGCATCAGTCTTTTTGTTGGCCTGGGCGCGGTTCTGATCTCGGTGGCCATAGGCGTGACTTTAGGGCTGGCGGCGGCTTATCGAGGCGGCTGGGTCGATACGCTGGTGATGCGGGCCGTGGACTTCATTCTTGGCTTTCCGACCATATTGGTGGCACTGGTGCTGCTGGCAGTGCTGGGCCGCGGTATCGATAAAGTCATCGTCGCGCTGGTGGTGGTGCAATGGGCTCACTACGCGCGCATCATGCGCGGCCGCGCCTTGCAGGAGCGCCGTAAGGAATACATCGAAGCCGCACAGAATCTGGGTTTCCCGGCGTGGCGCATCATGCTGCTGCATCTCATGCCTAATTGCATCGGCCCCATCATGGTGTTTGCCACCATACAAATCGCCACGGCGATTACCCTGGAGGCGACGTTGTCCTTCCTGGGCGTCGGGGTACCTGTGACCGAGCCGTCGCTCGGACTGCTGATTGCCAGCGGTTTCGAATATTTGCTGTCGGGTGATTACTGGATCAGTATTTGTCCTGGCGTCGCTCTGCTATTGCTTATTCTTTCCATCAATATTGCCGGCGATCGCCTGCGAGACAGTTTGGACCCTCGACGATAATGGACCATAAACAAGCATTACTGGAAGTGCGGGGGCTGCAAACCGCCTTTCATACCGAGGCCGGAGCCTGGCTGGCAGTCGACGGCGTCGATCTGACGGTTGAGCGCGGCGAAATCGTGGGTCTGGTTGGCGAGTCCGGTTCAGGCAAATCGGTGACCGGATTTTCGCTGGTGGGACTGATCGATTCGCCGGGCGAAGTGGTGGCCGGCTCGGTTCGTTTCGACGGCACAGAGCTGCGCGATATGGACGAGGCGCAATTGCGCAGCCTGCGCGGCAAGCGCATCGCCATGATCTTCCAGGATCCGCTGATGACGCTCAACCCTGTATTGAAAGTCGGCGAACAGATGGCGGAAGCGATCTACACCCATGACGCCACCGCCAGCCGCGCGCAGATACGCGAGCGTTGCGTGCAGGCATTGGCGCAAGTGGGCATACCTTCGCCCGAAACCCGCCTGGATAATTATCCCCATGAGTTTTCGGGCGGGATGCGTCAGCGGGTCGCGATTGCCATCGCCATGCTGAACAAGCCCGATCTGATCATTGCGGACGAACCGACCACGGCGCTGGACGTAACCATACAGGCCCAGATCCTTTTCGAGATGCAGAAGCTGTGCGCCGAGCAAAATACCGCACTGATCTGGATCACGCACGACCTGGGCGTGGTGGCCGAGCTCGCGGACAAGGTGGCGGTGATGTACGCCGGGCGCATTGTCGAGTGCGGCACCGTTGAGCAGGTGTTGTCCAACCCCATGCATCCTTATACGCGCGGCTTGCTCGATTCCATGCCTGGCCAGGCCGCGCCGGGCAGCCGGCTGGTGCAGATCGATGGCATGGCGCCGACCTTGACGGGTCGCGAGACGGGCTGTGCATTCCGGCCGCGCTGCCCCAAGGCCGCAGATATTTGCGCACAGCAGGCTCCCGAGCTGGTGC
>DATCYE010000237.1:0-6442 GCA_036570485.1 Pusillimonas sp.
TATGCCAGACTGGGTAAATGGATACTTGGCGCCATATTGTTCGTCGTGAATTTTATGCTGCTCGGAAAAATACCAAAGCGGCTCCAGATCGTCCTCACCATACTCGAACTGCTGGCCCTGCTGACGCTGTTCATGGCGACGTTCCAGCTTAGTTTCGAATTCATCGCAAGCAAGATAGGCTATCTGATCACCCAAGGCGCGTTCACCACCCTGTACGTAACGGCTATTTCAATCATGATCGCCTTTTGCATTGCCCTGATCACGGCAATCGCCAGGCTGTCGTCCAACGGAGTGGCGGTCGGCATCGCCACGTTTTATACGTCTCTGTTCAGGGGGCTGCCGCTGTTGCTGCAAATCTTCATTCTGTACATGGGGCTGCCGCAACTGGGGTTCGTCATCGACCCCATACCCGCCGGCATCACTGCCCTTGCTTTATGCTACGGCGCCTACATGAGCGAAGTGTTCCGGGCGGGAATTCAAAGCATCCCGAAAGGTCAATGGGAAGCATCGCGGGCCTTGGGCCTGCACAAGCGAAAAATCATGCGCCTGGTGATCCTGCCCCAGGCGCTGAAAATAATCATCCCTCCCACAGGCAACCATTTCATCTCCATGCTCAAAGACAGCTCGCTGGTCTCGGTGGTGGGCATATGGGAGCTGACATATCTGTCAAGCACGCTGGGCAACCGCGACTTCCGCAACATGGAAATGCTCATCACCGCGGCGGCCATTTACTGGGTCATGTCCATGACGCTTGAAGTCATTCAAAGCCGAATCGAACACCGATACAACCCCGCAACGCTCCGATGAGGCCAGGCCTTTCCGTTTCCCCTGGAACCAGACACATGCAAGACGACACGAAATATGCCATTACCATGGACAATGTCAATAAGTGGTTCGGACATCTCCATGTTCTGAAAGACATAGACATCCGTATAAAAGACAAGGAAAAAGTCGTGATCTGCGGGCCCTCGGGGTCGGGGAAATCGACATTGATCCGGTGCATAAACGGGCTCGAAGAGCACCAGCAAGGGAGAATCGTGGTCGACGGCGTCGAACTTTGCGACGAACTGAATTCCCTGGACCAGGTTCGCGGCAACGCGGGCATGGTGTTTCAGTCGTTCAATCTGTTTCCCCACATGACCATCCTGGAGAACTGCACCTTGGCGCCCATACACGTCAAGGGCATGAAGAAAAAAGCCGCCGAAGAGTTGGCCATGGAATTCATTTCCCGCGTCCAGATCCGGGACCAGGCGCACAAATACCCGCCGCAGCTATCCGGCGGACAGCAACAGCGCGTTGCCATCGCCAGGGCTTTATGCATGCAGCCGCGCATCATGCTGTTCGACGAACCCACATCGGCACTGGATCCGGAAATGGTCAAGGAAGTGCTCGACACCATGGTCGAGTTGACCGACCTGGGAATGACCATGCTCTGCGTCACACACGAAATGGGGTTTGCCAAGCAGGTGGCCGACCGGGTCGTATTCATGGACAACGGTTCAATTATTGAAACCGGGACGCCGGCCGAGGTTTTCGACGCCCCCCGAACCGACCGCCTGAAACTGTTTCTTAGCCAGATACTTCACGGCTAGGAAACTGCCGCGTCCCGAGTCCGACAGCTTCCCGGGCTCGTTCCCGTTCCCGCACGCCCCGCGACAACCGGTGAAGGCCGGACGCTAAACCTGCTTGTCTTCCCGCGCTTTGGCTCCGCTTGAAACCACTGCCTCTTCGCCGATCAGGCCCAGCGGCCTGAAGATCAGGGTCAGCATCAGCACAAGCCCGATCAATATGGTCTGCGCCGCGCCGCCCTTGACTTGCAGATCCAGCGGCAGCATGAATTGCGCGGCGCTGCCGCTGACAGTCCACACGGCCCACATCAGCACCGCGCCCAGAATAGCCCCTTTGTTGTTGCCGCTGCCGCCGACAATCAACATGGTCCATATCTGGAAAGTCATTACGGGAAGAAAATCCTGAGGGCTGATGTAACCTATGAAGCTGGCATACAGGGCGCCGCCCAGCCCCATTATTGCCGAACCGATCACAAAAGACTGAAGGCGGTAGCTGAATGCGTTCTTGCCCAGCGACGAAGCGGCCTCCTCGTCTTCGCGAATGGCTTTCAACACTCGGCCCCAGGGAGACCGCACGATTGCCTCCAGCGCGCCATACATGACCAGCACGACGACAACGACCAGAACCAGCATCAGCACATTGCGGCCCAGCACAGTCTGGAAGACGTCGGGCCACAGCCTGGGAATACTGGTCGCACCGCGGCTCCCCCCCGTCAGCGGCGACGCGTTCAGAGCAATCAATTGAAAGACGGTCCCGATGCCGATCGTGACTATGGCCAGGTAATCCTCGTGCAAACGCAAGGTCGGGATTCCCACAATAAACGCGATCAATCCGGCCGCAAACGCGGCGCCGGCCAGGCCAACCGGATACGGCAGCCCGAACCCGCCCAAATGAGTGCCATACGGCGGCCCGCACAGAATGGCGAACACATAAGCGCCCACCAGGAAAAATCCGCATACGCCGATATTGAACAGGCCGGTATACCCCCATTGCAGATTCAGCCCCAGGCACACCACGGCGAAGATCAAGGCCTGGGTCAGGAAAAACACGAAGTACGAGGTCATGCCGATCATGATCGGGCTCCCAGAATCCCCTTGGGATACACAAGCAGGATCAGGAACATCAACCCGAACCCCACCGCGGGCATATAGGCCGCGCCGATGAATGGAACCGACATCGACTCGGCCACGCCGATGATCAACCCGCCCAGAACGGCGCCATAGATACTGCCGATTCCGCCCAGGATGGCGGCGGCAAACATCGGCAGAATCAGGTTGAAACCCATGGCCGGCGCGATTTGCACCGTCAGTCCGAACAACACCCCGGCCACGGCGGCCAGGCTGCCTCCCACCACCCAGGTCCAGCGGATGACGCCATGCACGTCAATACCGGTAATGCTCGCCAGAGCCGGATTGTCCGACACGGCCCGCATCGCCTTGCCCAGCCGCGTATGGGACAAGAACAGATGCAGCGCAACCATGAGTACAACCGTCAGGGCCAAGACGAATATTTCGTCGGCGGTAAGCCGCATGCCAGGAACGATCGGCATGGAAATGGCGATATCGCGCGAGTAATATTCCGGCTGGGAGCCCCAGATGAAAATAACCAGATTGCGCAACAGCAGCGATGCGCCGAACGAGGCGATGACCAGGGTAACGGCCACTTCGCGCCGACGCAGCAAACGGAACAACAGCCAGTCCAGCAGCAAGGCCAGCCCGGCCGTCAATATGCCCGCCAGAACGATTGCCGCCAGGAATCCCCAGCCGAACGTCAACGGACCCAAAGTTGCGCCACTGGCGAAAAGACTGGCGAAGACCAGGGCGAAATAAGCGCCGAAGGTCAGGAATTCGCCATGCGCAAAGTTGGCAAAACGCAAGATGTTGTATGTGAGGGTCAGGCCAATTGCCCCCAGCGCCAGCGTCGCGCCGAGAATAATGCCATTGGCGAAGTATTGCAGCATCATGACAGGCCCCGCCGCACGCCCAGGTAGAGCTCGCCCACCTCCGGATTCTCGAGCAGCTCCCGCGCATCGCCGTTTACGCGGTCGCGGCCCTCGGCCAGTACGTAGCCCCTGTCGGAGATGGCCAACGCGGCTTTGGCGTTTTGCTCGACGATCAATATCGTCACCCCCGTTTCGCGGACCTCGCGCACTTTGGCAAACACGATGCCGACAAGCTTGGGCGACAGGCCCGCCGAGGGCTCATCGAGCATCAGCACCTGTGGGTTCGACATCAGCGCACGCGCCACCGCCACCATCTGCCGCTGGCCTCCCGATAAGGTTCCGGCAGGCTGTCGGCGCCGTTCCCGCAGTGCCGGAAACAGGCCGAACATGCGCTCGACTCCCTGCTTGATGGCCGCCCTGTCCCGATTGACATAGGCACCCATCTCCAGGTTCTCCTCGATGCTCAGCCGCACAAAAATGTTATTGGTCTGCGGCACATAGGCCAGGCCGCGCTGTGCCATCTTGTGCGCGGCCGCCCCGGTAATATCCCGCCCCAACAAGTGCACCGTGCCGGCGCGCACCGATACCAGCCCCGCAATCGTCTTGATCAATGTGGACTTGCCCGCTCCGTTGGGCCCCAAAACGGTAACGATCTCGCCGCGCCGGACTTCCAGTCCCACGCCGCACAAAATATCCACTTCCGGCACATAACCCGCCACAAGCCCGGCGACGCGCAAGGCCGGCTCGTTCATGACGACACTCCGCCAAGATAGGCTTCAAGCACCTGCGGATCGCTGCGCACCTGTTCCGGCGTGCCTTCCAAAATGAGCTTTCCCTGGGCCATGACAAGAACCGGATCGCACAAGGTGGTGATCAGGTCCATATTGTGCTCGATGATCAGGAAGGTCATGCCTCGGGCGTTGAGTTCCTGCAGCTTGTCCATGATGGTGACCAGCAGACTCGGATTGACGCCGGCGCCAGGCTCGTCGAGCAGGATCAGTTTGGGATCGGCCATAAGCACCCGAGCCAGTTCAAGCAGCTTCTGCTGTCCGCCGGAAAGGTTTCGGGCGCATTCCCCGGTCAACCTGTCCAATCCGACGAACGCCAGGATATCCAGGGCACGTTCCCGAACTGCGCGCTCTTGGGCGCGCACCGTCGAACGACTGAACCAGTTATTCCAGAAAAGCTCGCCGGCCTGTCCGGCGGGCGCAAGCATGGCATTTTCCAGTACGGTCATGGCCGCGAACGGGCGCGGAATCTGAAAGGTCCTGGCCAGCCCTGCGCGGGAAACGCGATGCGGCGGCAAACCGGCGATATTCCCGCCCATGAAGGAAATCCTGCCTGAATCGGGCTTGTGAAAGCCGGCGATAGTGTTGAACAGCGTCGTTTTCCCGGCGCCATTGGGTCCCACCAGACCGGTGATGGTGTTTGCGCGCAAGGTAAACGAAACATCATCGACGGCGCGAAGCCCTCCGAACTCTTTAACCAGTTGGCTGATTTCAAGCATGCTTCCAGTCCTTCAGCACAGCACCGCGGGGCTACTTGATTTTCTTTTCAAGCGCCGCAATCTGGTCGACGGTAACCATGCCTGTGGACTTCACGTTGCCGTCGACGACCGACCAGACCACCATGGGCGCGTTGATATCGCCATTTTCATCGAACTGAAGCGGACCCGATGCACCCACATACTGAATGGCTTTCTTCTCCGAGAGCAGTTTGGCCGCCTTCTTCAGTTGATCGACCCCGGCATAGATCTTCTCGCCTTTGGGATCGGTTACCTTGCGGATGCCGTCGCGAATGGCCGTGGCATCATCGCTCTTGGCATACTCCATGGCCAGGCCGACGATAATCGCCCCATCGTAGGCATTCGGGATGTAGGCCTGCGTGGGCAACTGCCCAAACTTGGCCTTGAATTCGCTCTTGAAGGTGTCGAGCGACGGCGTTTTCACAGATCCGGCGGCGGTGCCGTGCACATCCTTCATGTACTTGGCCCCCACGTCATTGACGAAGTCCTGGGATTCAAGCCCATCGGGCAACAGAAATTTCTGCGCGCCACCCGCCGAGATCCATTCACGCGCAATGGTCGTGCCATCTCCCGGATAGCCGACCAGGAACAGCGCATCGGGCGTGGGGCTGAGCGCTTTGTTGACCTCGGAACGATAGGAAGGCTGGCTTGGGTTGTAGACAACGTCTTGCGTCACCGTGCCGCCCAGCTTCGTAAACGCATTGGCGAACTGGGAACTCAGTCCCTGGCCATAAGCATTGTTGAGATAAAGCACCGCCACTTTCTTGAAGCCGGAATCGAGCGCGACCTTGGCCATGGCAACGCCTTGCAATGCGTCCGACGGCGTCGTTCTGAACCAGTAGCCCCCCGTCTTTCCTTCCTTGGCGAGCTTGGTGAAAGTAGGTGACGTCGAGGACGGGGAAATAAGCACAACCTTGCTCGGGGCCGTCACCGACGTCAGGATAGCCGCACTGACTCCGCTCGACAACGCGCCGACGATAGCCGGGACATGCTGCACATCAACCAGTTTTTTTGCCGCATCGACCCCTACTGAAGGGTTTGTCTGATCATCGAGCAACGCCAGTTTGAGCGTGCACATATTGCCGCCCGCCGCGTTGAGATCGGCCACGGCCAACTGGGCCCCCTTGGCGATCTGCTGCCCCAGCACGCCCAGCGACCCCGTCAGGGACATGACGCTGCCTAGGGTTGTCGTGCAGGCCGCATGCGCCGGACTCAAACCCAGCGCGCCGGCAACCATCGCGCCGGCATACAGGTATCTTTTCCACATAGCGACTACCTCCGTTTAAAAAACTTCGGCTGCCAACAGAGTTGACCATCGCACCATCAATAAGCTAGCCAGCAGTGGGGGCATCATTAAAAATAATATTCACCTGTGCCAACGACGTCAATAATAGATACATTTTGAT
>DATCYE010000238.1:0-3306 GCA_036570485.1 Pusillimonas sp.
CGGCGAGCTTGCCCCGTCGCAAGCAGCCAAAAACCGTGCCTCGCACACCTGTTCCAGGCCCTGGGCATTGCGTGTCGTGACCGATACGCAATCGTCTTGTTCCCGGAAGTCGAGCAGTTCGGTCTGACGCTGAACAGTCACTCCCATCCGCTCAAGATGCCGAACAAGCAATTGCTCGTGCCTGTCTTGCGGATAGATCAACAGAAAGGGGTAAGGCGTCAGTCTGGCACCTGCTGAACCGAACGAGACGCGCGCTTTCTGCCTGCCTTTGACCCACAGGTTGATGGCCGGATTTTTCTGCCCGGCCGCCACGACCTCGTCGGCAATATCAAGTTGGCGGTAGAGTTCCAGCGTTCGCGCCTGAACCCCCATGGCCCTGGATGTGGCGCCCGGGCCCGTGTTCTTATCTATGATCCCAACTTTCACGCCTTGCTTGACCAGCCACAAGGCAAGAACCAATCCGGTGGGGCCGGCCCCTACGATCAGAACATCATGGCGTTCCATAATGCGCTCCTGGTAACAGAATATACTGGCTCGTTTGCGGCGATCGTTTACAGCTAAGGATTACCTATGAGCACTTTACCTCCTTGTCCCCAATGCAAATCCGAATTCACCTACGAAGACGGCGAACTTTACGTCTGTCCGGAGTGCGCGCATGAATGGTCGGCGCAGGCAACAGAGCCATCCCATGAAGAAAGCAAAGTCTACCGCGATGCTGTGGGCAACGTGTTGCAAGA
Source organism: Pusillimonas sp. (assembly GCA_036570485.1). Lineage (GTDB taxonomy): Bacteria > Pseudomonadota > Gammaproteobacteria > Burkholderiales > Burkholderiaceae_B. Next base: position 738 of record DATCYE010000238.1, read on the forward strand.
TGGCGATACCGTTACGGTCATCAAAGATCTTAAACTGAAGGGGTCAGCGGGCGTGGTGAAGGTGGGCACCCGGGTAAAGAATATCCGCCTGGTCGACAGCGACCACGATATCGATTGCAAGATCGACGGCTTCGGCGCCATGAGCCTGAAGTCGGAGTTCGTCAAGAAGGTGTAATCCGCTACTGGTGCGGAATGGCGATCCGCCCGCAAATTTTTCGAGAGCCCGCAGATCGCCGTTGCCGTAGGTGGCCCTTGCCTACGCTATTAGCCCGCCTTTTCCTGAATCTTTTGTCCCCCGCGCTCGATATCCTGTCCCGCGCCGCGAAAGGTATTGCTGCACCCGGCCGCAATCGCCGCCAAAAGAATCATGGATAGCAAAACTCGTATTTTCATGTCGTTCTCCTAAGCAAGGCGGCTGCCTTGCGGTATCACCCGCCATAGGTGAGCGGGCGATGGTTCATCAGCAAATTCCGAGCCTGCCGCCACGGGCTGCGATTTCTAGTACCGGCCCCCTTGTCTCCTGCTGCATCTCATCTTTGCGTGAGCTATGCTAATAGCTATACATATCTAATCGGGAGGCTGTAGCCGGTCATGCTCCGCTCTTACATCGATCACATCGTCATAACGGCGCCTTCGCTGGCCGAGGGCGCAGCTTATGTGGAAAGTGTGTTGGGCGTTGCCCCGCAGCCGGGCGGCGAGCATACGCGCATGGGTACGCACAACATGGTGCTGCGGCTGGGCGACGATGTCTATCTGGAAGTCATCGCCATCAATCCAAAGGCGCTGCCCCTGGACCGGCCGCGCTGGTTCGAGCTGGACGGCTCGCCCAGCCGGTCCCCAAGGCTTGCAACCTGGGTGGCCCGGGCCAACAATATCTACGATGCCTGCGCGGCCTCACCACTATCGCTGGGTAATATCGAGGCCATGACGCGAGGAGAGCTTCAATGGAAGATAAGCATTCCGGCCGATGGCCGTCTTGCAATGCAGGGCATAGCGCCGGCGCTCATACAATGGGAAACCGACACGCATCCCGCCGGCGGGATGCCGGATGCGGGATGCTCCCTGGTCCGCGTGGAAGCATTTCACTCCGATGTACAGGCGGGCCGCGATCTGCTTGAAAAAATCGGCTTCGAGGGCCCGTTGGACGTCTTGCCCGCCGACGCCGGAAAACCGGTGCATCTGGTCGCCTATATCCAAACGCCCTCCGGGCTGCGACAGCTTGGCGGGTTGGCTGCGTCCTGATCACATTCCCCTTTATGGTTTCCATCATGAAACTTTCCATTTTCTACATCGATGCATTCACCGACCAGCGATTCAAGGGCAATCCCGCCGCAGTGGTGCCATTGAACACTTGGCTGCCCGAAGCCGATATGCAAGCCATCGCAACAGAGAACAATCTGTCGGAAACGGCATTCTTCGTGCGCGAAGACGGCAAGTTCCTGATCCGCTGGTTCTCGCCCATGACTGAAATAACCTTTTGCGGACACGCCACGCTGGCCAGCGCCTATGTCATGTTCAAACACGATATGGCCAGTTCGCCCATTACCTTCTGGGCGAAGGCCGTCGGCGACATCACCGTTTCCCAATTGGACAACGGCCTGATTGAAATGAATTTTCCGAATCGCGCGCCCACGCCGGTCACGAATGTTCCACCGGCACTGTTGCAAGGGCTGTCTATCCCGCCCGCGCAAGTGCTAAAGAATCAACAGGCTTACATTGCCGTGTATGAAAGCCAAGACGACGTGACGAATGTGGTGCCCGATCTGGAGCAACTGAAGAAACTGGCCCCGCTGGATCTTGCGGTAACCGCGCCGGGAGACCGACACGATTTCGCATCGCGCTATTTCTGGCCGGCTAACGGCGGCGGCGAGGACCCCGTGACCGGCTCCATTCACGCCGGTCTTGCGCCCTACTGGGCGCAACGCCTGGGCCGGTCCAGACTGGTGGCCTTGCAGGCGTCGCGCAGGACCGGGGAGCTGAACTGCCGGGTGGACGGCGACCGAGTATATGTTGCGGGTTCTTGCGTGCAATACCTGGAAGGCACGATTATTGTGTGAATTTTCCGGTCAGCAGCCACTGTATCGCCTCGTTGGCCGCCGCCATGCCCATGGTGGCGGTAACCGTGACCGCCGAACCGTAGCCCGCGCAAGACAAGCCCTGCAAGGCCGCCGCCTGCGGCGCCTGGGCTGCCAGTTCCCCCAACTCGTGCCTGGCGTCGGCAATCCCCGCCAGCGCGTCGTCTTTCACCGCGCCGCCGGCCTGCAACCATTGCGCGGGCAACAAAGCGGGTTGATCGAACCACAAGGCGCGAACACCCATCTTTGGCACGCGCTTGCGCACCTTGCCGGCCTGATCCGACGCCTTGGGATAGCGATGCTGGCGCCTTAGCGTATTACGCAACTTCGACAGCAGAGCATCGTTCACGGCGGCCGACAGGTCGCCCGCGCGCAAGGCCAGAGGATTAGTCTTGCCGCCCGCACCGCCGCACACCACAACGGGTATCCCCCGGCGCCGCGCCTCCAGTATCATGGCTCTCTTGGCCGGAGCCTGGTCAGTGCAATCAACGATA
>DATCYE010000239.1:0-13453 GCA_036570485.1 Pusillimonas sp.
CTATGAGTGACACTGTATCTTCGCCTGAGTTAGCAATCCACCAATAGCTTGCTCTAGTGGCTCAAGGATATTATTAATACTGCTCCATGGCTTCGAGGAATTCCTCCGCAAGACCGTAGACAGTAACGTAATCATAGATACGGCCGAACTTCGGCGACCAATATCTACCATGAGCTAACCAGTGCCTGTACTTGAATGCACCGATGAGTTCGCCTATCAGAGCCTTTCCCACAACTCCACTATCACGCCATGCGCGCAGCAAGTCATCTTCTAGTCTGGCGGCGTTTTCTCGCTCCTTGTAAATTTCACGTATAGCCAGCGAAAGCGGGTCTTTTTTTCGCGCATAGACTCTACTCAAATAGTCAACACGAACAGCCGCCTCAACGGAGGTCAGTACGCCTAAACAACTAGTTGCATCAAGCTCCTCTAGGGCCTTATCACGAGCATCATCTAGTTTTGCTCCCGCATATCTCAGTTGAAGTTCAGGTGAAGAGCCTGCGAAGAAGTCGATCAAGGCAGCGCGGACATCTAGATAGTACAGGGCAACGTCTTCAAGGTTTCTATGCAGTCCTGAAAACGAAACCTTGTCAGGAGCCGCCATTTACGACCCCCATTAAGGCCTCTTGAAATGACTCCGAATTCAGCTCAAGGTACATGATTCGTGGCGGGAACGTCGAGATCTTCCACGCCCATTCTTCAGGTGGAACATGTTTGGGCTCGGCTCTGGGCTTAGTAGCATCTTCCCCAATAGAGACAGTGATTTCGATACTCGGTTTTTGCGACGCAGGCGGAACGATAACAAATCGTACAGAGCCTCGAGGCCCAACCATGTCGACACGACCGCGCGCGCCAATTAGAAACGTACCAATCGGCTTAAGGCGAACTATCTGCCGTCCAAGAAGAATCTCAAGTTGGTCGACTTGGTAAGAGCCTAGTTGTTCTTCGTGAAGGGTAACCGGAGAGCGAGAGATGCTTACATCTCCGCTTTTCACATAATCTCCGAGGCTCTTATTGACGAGTTCGTAGAGCTCAGCAAGCTTGTCAAGCCACAACTCCTTTTCTTGCTCAAGGGTTAAGTGCGGGTTGTTCTCTGAGGAAGTCTTTTGGCTCTGACTTTTGATAAATTTGTCGAACTTGTTGGTCATGATTGAAACAGTCGATGAGGACGTATTAGGTAAGGAGGTTTAGCATACATGATGAGGTCATCAGAGGAACTCTGGCTTTGGTGAACTGGATGAATTGATCTGAGCATCTCTCCAAATATGTGGACTGCCCAGCGAATTGCACGCACTTCCGGCCTATGATTGGACTGCCCAGCGAATTGCACGCACTTCCGGCCTATGATTCGTCCAAAACGGAGACTTGAACAGCCGAAAACAGCCTCTTATGACCGACTGTTCTTGGCCGATTTCTGCCATTCATTTACCAAAGTATCGTAACAAAATACAACAGCCAGATCTACCGTATTTCCCATTCATCGTCACCAACCTTGTAAAAACCCGGTGGACACCTACCACGCCAACATCACGATGGCCGTCATGCCTGTTGCTATCCTTTCTCCCTGGCCTCACAAGCCGTAGCCCTCTCCTTCCGGCTCTCCGCGTTGCTAACAGCCGCCATCTCGCTATCCACGGCCACGTCCGGCTTCACACTCACCGCTGACCTTCTTCGTCATTGCTAATTTAGCACTTGCTTCGTACTTAGTGATGTACTCCTTGGCAAGCTCAGAGAGCTTCACCGCGGATATTTTCACTCTAGAAGGTGTCGGGACATCTTCACCTTCATACCGCCGCAGCAGTTGCTCATTCACGCGAATCAATGCTCGGGCGTAAGCCAACGCCAAACGCCGGAAATCATGTTCAGAAAGCTGATTGTCGTAGTTATGCAGGTACAAAAACTGCGATACGGCTGGCGCAACGATCCGAATATCACCCACTGCGACAGCCGCTTTCAACAACGGCAACACGTCGCCATAGGCGCCCTGGTACTCGTGTATGTCATCCAGTTGGTAATGACCTTTTTCTCGCCTACGCTCATCACTTGCAAGCGACTCAGCTTCAAACTCATCAGTGATGCGCTTTATGTCGTCTTCAGATAGCTCACGCAAAACTTCTAGTCCGCGTAGCTCACGAGCAACTTGTATGTCCACAAACCGCTGACGCTTCTCCCGCCAATCAGTTTGTATTTGAGCGTCGCGCACATAAAAGCGCTCAACCGCGTCTTTATAATTTCTTGTATTAAGTGACTCGCCGATCTCTTTCTTTCCGTCATAGGAACTAAGTAGATCTGCAGGTATGCGGCGCCGCAAATAATACGTGCCGTTTTTGTGCTTGGTCAGGCCGGTGGGTAGTGCTGGCAAAGTAGATTTTCCTTTACTCACCGCAGCAATCCTCCAACGTCTTTGTGTAGCACCTTTGTGTAGAAAATCAAAAAATAACCCCTTGATTTTATAGACATTTCTTTAAAATCAAGGGGTTATACACAATTGGCGGAGACGGAGGGATTCGAACCCTCGATACGGGTATAAGCCGTATGCTCCCTTAGCAGGGGAGTACCTTCAACCTCTCGGCCACGTCTCCGTAAATAGGCCGCTATTCTAGCACGATAAAAAGTGGTTCTGCTTAAGGCCCTGAACAACAAGCAAGCCATGAACCCTATCGGCATGAATAGCATTGCAACTACAGCGATCAGGCCTGGCTTTGGTCTTGATCCAGACCGAAAGCCTTGTGCAGGGCACGCACGGCAAGTTCCATGTATTTGTCGTTGATAATGACCGAAGTCTTGATCTCGCTGGTGCTGATCATCTGAATATTGATGCCCTCTTCAGACAACGTGCGGAACATCAGGCTGGCGACGCCCACGTGGCTGCGCATGCCTATGCCCACAATCGACACCTTGCAGACCTTGTCGTCGGCAACGATCTCGCCGGCGCCCACGGCTGGGCCGATCTGGTTGTTCAGCAAATCCAGAGTACGGGCAAAGTCGTTGCGGTTCACGGTGAACGAGAAGTCGGTTGTGCCTTGCACCGATTGATTCTGCAGAATCATGTCGACGTCGATGTTGGCGGCGGCGACAGGGCCCAGGATCGAATAAGCGACACCCGGGGTGTCGGGTACGGCCAGCAAAGTAACCTTGGCTTCGTCACGGCTGAAGGCAATGCCCGAAACAACGGCAGCTTCCATTTTTTTATCTTCCTCGAAAGTAATTAGAGTGCCCGAACCCATTTCTTCGTCGAGCGGTATCAGGGGGTCTGTCAGCGAGGACAGAACACGCACCGGAACGTGGTACTTGCCGGCGAACTCAACCGCGCGTATTTGGAGCACCTTGGAGCCCAGCGAGGCCATTTCCAGCATTTCCTCGAAGGACACCACGCTCATGCGGCGCGCTTCAGGCACCACCCGGGGGTCGGTCGTGTAAACGCCATCGACGTCGGTAAAGATCAGGCATTCGTGAGCTTTAAGGGCGGCTGCCACGGCCACGGCCGAAGTGTCCGAACCGCCACGGCCCAAGGTCGTGATGTTGCCTTCATCGTCGATACCCTGGAAGCCGGTCACGATGACCACTCTTCCGGAGTCGAGTTCGGCCCGTATGCGGGCGTCGTCGATGGAGCGGATGCGGGCTTTGGTGTAGGACGAATCCGTGCGAACGGGAACTTGCCATCCGGTGTAGCTGCGTGCCGCCACGCCTTGCGCCAGCAAGGCCATGGCCAGCAAGGCGCTGCTGGCCTGCTCGCCCGTGGAGGCCAGCATATCGAGCTCGCGCGTGTCGGGCTGCGGCGAAATTTCTTTGGCAAGCCCCAACAGGCGGTTGGTTTCGCCCGACATGGCCGAAGGAACCACAACCACCTGATGGCCGGCCGCGTGCCATTTGGCCACGCGACGCGCCACGTTCTGGATACGCTCTACCGAGCCCATGGACGTGCCACCGTATTTGTGAACAATCAGGGACATCTTCTACTCTGCGTTAAAGAGGCACTGCGATTCTGCCCGAGTGCCGGGATGATTTTTGATGGGCGCATGCTGCGCCGAACCAGCAAAACAGATTATTTTAGCGTGTTTCGCCGTCACCGTTTGGATCAAAGCCCTGTTCAGCCAAAGACACCCGCCCTTTGATGCAACGGATCAAGACCCGGCCATGCTTGACCTGCAGCTGTCTGTCGTACCCCAAGGCATGCAGACCGCGTAACTGGCGCATCAGGTCTTGCAGGCGTGCGTCGGTCGGCATGCGCTGCCCCAACTGAGCCAGCCAATAGCGCAAAACCAGGGCCTGGCGTGCTAGCGACAGGTTCCGCCAGGCTGCCAGGGAAAAATCCCGTCCGTCGGCGGATGGATCCAGGCCTGCCAAATCCTGACTGGCGACCTCGTCCAGAATTTCCTTTAACTCGGCACCCTGTTTGGCATGGCGCGCCAAGGCGCCCTGCCAGCCCGGCCAGCGCTGATCCAGTTCGGGCGCCAAGCGTTCGCGCACAGCCGCCCGGGTGTATTTGTCGTCGGCATTGGTGGGGTCGAGCACTGGTTCCCAGCCGCAGATGGCAGAAAACGCCTGGGCCTGCTCCAGAATATTTTTGCGATCGATTTCCAGCCAAGGGCGTAGGTAAGTCAGTCCGCCACGCTGCGTGATAGGCGCCATAGCCGCCAAACCGGTCGGGCCCGCACCGCGCAGCAGGCGCAACAACACCGTTTCGGCTTGATCGTTGCGATGCTGGGCCAACAAGATGTGCTGCACGCCAGCCTGCGCCGCCAGCTCGTTAAAAGCACGGTAACGTGCATCGCGCGCGGCCGATTCGATACCGTCGCCGCCGGCCAGGTCCACCCGCACCCTGCGGCTATGGCATGCCAGACCCAGCATATGGGCCAGGTCGTGGGCATGGTCTTGCCAACGATCGGCAGGTTCCTGCAAGCCGTGGTGCACATGAAAACAATGTACTTCAATGCCACGACGCCTCGCATGCAGGGCCGCATGCACGGCCAGCATGGCCGAATCGGCCCCTGCGCTAAGGGCGACGGCTATACGGTTGGGAGGTTCGGGCAGCGCCGACAGGGCCCGGTCCAGGGCTTGCTGCATGGGTACCGACCCGAATGCCTGCCAAAACGCATCGGTAAGCATGGGCTGCGCGAGCTTAAGACCTGTAGACAGGCCTTAGCGCGCTTCCTGAAAGCGGCCGTAGGACATAAGGCGCTGCAAACGATGATCGATAAGCTGCTCGGGCGACATGCCCGACAACTGGCGTAGCGAATCGGACAAGGCGCGGCTAAGCTGACGAGCCATAACCACGGGATCGCGGTGAGCGCCGCCCACCGGCTCGTTGACGATACGGTCGATCAGGCCCAGCTCTTTAAGACGCGGTGCGGTAATCGCCAGCGCTTCAGCCGCTGTAGACGCCTTGTCGGCGCTACGCCACAAAATGGAGGCGCAGCCTTCGGGGGAAATGACAGCGTAGGTGGAGTACTGCAACATCATGACCACATCGCCCACCGCAATGGCCAGCGCGCCGCCGGAGCCGCCCTCACCGATGATGGTGGAAATAATGGGTACTTTGAGCTCGGCCATGGCGTACAGATTGTGGCCGATGGCTTCGGACTGGCCGCGCTCTTCGGCACCGATGCCCGGATAGGCTCCCGGTGTGTCCACAAAGGTAAAGACCGGCAATTGGAATTTTTCGGCCAGCCGCATCAGGCGCAAGGCCTTGCGATAGCCTTCGGGGCGCGGCATGCCGAAATTGCGCAGGGCGCGCTCTTTGGTATCGCGCCCTTTCTGATGCCCTACAACCATGCAGGGTGTGCCGTTAAAGCGTGCCAGACCGCCCACGATGGACAAGTCGTCGGCATACATGCGGTCGCCATGCAGTTCATGGAAATCGGTAAAGATTTCACGCACGTAATCAAGCGTGTAGGGCCTTTGCGGATGGCGCGCCACCAACGCTGTTTGCCAGGGCGTAAGCTTGGCATAAATGCTTTTGGCAAGCGCCTGGTTCTTTTGCTGCAAACGCCCGACCTCTTCCGAGATATCGACTGCGGAATCGGTTTGCACGAAACGCAGTTCCTCGATTTTGTTCTCGAGTTCGGCCAGGGGCTGTTCAAATTCCAGGAAGGTATTACGCATAAGGGCTAGTTTTCCAGATTAGAGCGTTCGCGCTATTTCAATACTGTACAGAAGCGGGGTCAAGACTGCGCCATAAATACCAGGTCGCCACAGTGCGCCACGGCGCCCAGGCCTGAGCGACTTCCCGTGCTTCGAAACGCGAAACAGGCTCACCACTAAAGTAGTGTAACGAAATTGCTTTCAATAGACTTGCATCGTCCAGCGGAAGGACGTCGGGACGCTGCAGATTGAAGATCAGGAACATCTCGGCGGTCCAGCGGCCGATGCCGCGTATGGCGCACAGGTCGGCAATCACCGCCTCGTTGTCCATGGAGCCCCATGAAGCGGGCTTTATTTTTTTTTCGGAAAAATGTGTGGCCAAGTCCAGAATATATTCGGCCTTGCGCTTGGACAGCCCGGAAAGGGCGATGTCGGTCTCGGCCAGTTTGATGACACAGCGCGGCGACGGATTGCGCCCACAGGCCTCGGCAAAACGCTGCCACATGGCATCGGCCGCCTTGACGGAAATCTGGTGACCCACAATGGCCCGCGCCAAGGTGACGAACGGTGGGGCGGCGGGCGCCAGCCACTCGGACTTATGGCGCGGGATCAGCTTCTTCAGGATCCGGTCGCGCCCCATGAGCTGCGTCGACGCCTCGTCCCAAAAATCCGGCTTTTCGCCTGCCACGACTAGGTTTTCTGACATTCCCCTTCCCTTACTCAAGCTCTGCGCCACTGCGTGACACCGCCGGCTTTATCTTCAAGCTCGATGCCGCCTGCCTGAAGCTCATCGCGGATGCGATCGGCTTCGGCGAAATCGCGGGCTTTCTTCGCGGCGGCTCGCGCATCGATCAGCGCCTGAATTTGTTCGCCCGACAAGGCAGCGGCGTTACTGCCGCCGCGATGATAGCGACTGGGCGACTGCAAATATTGGGCCGGATCGCTTTGCAATAGGCCCAGTATGCCACCCAACGCACGCATCAGTCCCGATGCCTGCCCTGATCCGGTGCGATTGGCATCCGAAGCCAGTTCGAACAAAGCAGCTACCGCCCCCGATGTATTGAAGTCATCGTCCATGGCCAGGCGAAACGCCTGCGCCGCGGGTTGCGCCCAGTCGACCTGGATCTGCTCGGCGGGAACATTGAGCAGCGTCTGGTACAGGCGGTCGAGTGCATTTTGCGCATCGAACAGGTTGTCCGGCGCGTAATTCTGTGGGCTGCGGTAATGGTTGCGCACGATGAAAAAGCGCAGCATTTCCGCTTCGCGCGGATTAACGCTATAGGCGGACTGGTCTTCCGGCACTTGAGCATCGGCGGCTATCGTGGCCCGTATTGTGCGGAAATTACCCAAGGACTTGGACATCTTGTCGGCATCGACCATAAGCGGGCCGCAATGCATCCACACGGATGCCAAGGTACCGCCGAAGGCGCCTTCGGTCTGGGCGATTTCATTTTCGTGATGAGGAAACTTCAGGTCTGGGCCTCCGCCATGGATATCCAGCGGCAGACCCAGCAAGGCGCGGCTCATGGCTGAACACTCGATATGCCAGCCCGGCCGCCCCCAACCGTAGGGCGAGTCCCATTTGGATTCGGGCGGCTCGTCGGTCTTGGCCGCTTTCCACAAGACAAAATCCAGGGGATCGCGCTTGCTCGATGCAACGGCTACCCGTTCGCCGGCCCGCAAATCGTCCAGCGACTTGCCAGACAGCTTGCCGTAGCCCGGAAAATCGCGCACGGCGTAATTAACGTCGCCGTCTTCCGACTTATATGCTAGCCCATTGGTTTCCAGACGCTGGATGATGCCCAGCATATCGCCCACATGATCGGTGGCGCGCGGCTCGAAATCGGGGGTTTGAACGCCTAGCGCACGCTCGTCGGCATGCATGGCATCAATATAAAACGACGTGACCTCGCTCATGCGCTTGCCGCTTTGCACAGCGCGGCGAATGATTTTGTCGTCGATATCGGTGATATTGCGCACATACTTGACCTGGTAGCCGCTGCAACGCAACCAGCGCTGCACTATGTCGAAGCTGACCAACATGCGCGCATGGCCCAGATGGCAAAAATCGTAGACCGTCATGCCGCATACGTACATGCTGACCTTGCCGGGTTCTACGGTTTTCAGTGGCTCTTTGGCGCGCGAAAGGGTGTTATAAATGTGCAGCATGTGCAAGTAAATGTCTGTCGGTAAATATGATTACGGGCCTGATCGGCACAGGCCCGGTTGCGGTAAACTCGGTGCGAGTCGACAAGCAAGGTTAAAATAGCGGTCGATAAGTATAGCAAGCGCAAGCAAGCCACGCTGCGCTATAACGGCCCGCTTTCTATTCAAGCCGACGCCATCAGCAACACAACCCTTCCATATAGGTGCATAAGCTGTGTTTCGAATTCCGAGCCATGCAGTAGCGATCGTTCTTGTTCTGGGCGGGCTTTCGGTGCCAGCCGCAGCCCAGGCGGTTGCGCCGGCCGTTACCCCTCATGTCGATCTTAACGCGTCGCTGAACGATGGTCCAGGCAAGCCCGTCGCCGACAAACTGTTCAATGACCCGCCCGCGCCGGAAGGCGGCTGGAAAGGCTTGGCCACGCTACTGGAAGCGCTGACACCTAGCGTAGACACCCAAATTCCCCTTACGGCCTCGCAAATTACCGACCGTATCAGCGAGCTGCTGAACCAAGGTCAGAACCAGGAAGCCCTGGAAGTCATCCAAAAACGAACGGCACAGCTCGAACAGCAAAACTCCCTGGGCACAGAAGTCCAGCTTATGTTCCTGCACGGCCGCGCGCTGGCCGCATTGGGCCACCATGACCAGGCAATAGATCTGTACCGTAAAATGACCACGCTGTATCCCGAACTGCCCGAACCCTGGAACAATCTGGCGGCCGAATACATCAAACAAGGCAAGCTCGACATGGCGCACGACGCCTTATCGATGTCTCTGGCTGCAAACCCCCACTACGGAACGGCCAAGGCCAATATGGGCCGGGTACAACTTATGCTAGCCCAGGAATCGTTCCGCGAAGCCGCTAAATTGGGCGTAGGCAAGGCCCAGTCCAAAGCCGAGCAAACCGCCGATGTCCTGAAAAAATAATCCGGCACCCGCCGCCTCGCAACCGCCCAAACCCTACTGCCAATACTAGAATGCGTCTTTTCTCACTACTTACTCGTTCGCTCGGCTCATCGCTGCGCGTTTTCAGCCTTGTTTGCGCAACATCGCTCGCCCTGGGCCTGGGCAGTGCTGCGCAAGCGGCGTCCCCATCCTCTACCGAAGGTAAATCCATGAGCACAACTCCTCGCGTCAAACTGCAAACTAATCAGGGCGATATCACTATTGAACTGGACGCCGAAAAAGCACCCAAAACCGTAGAAAGCTTCCTGACTTACGTAAAAGAAGGCTTCTACGACGGCACTATTTTTCACCGGGTCATCAATAACTTCATGATCCAAGGCGGCGGTTTCGATGCCGACATGAAACAAAAACCAACCCATGCGCCCGTCGAAAACGAAGCCAACAATGGCTTGAAGAACAACCGCTACACCTTGGCGATGGCGCGTACGGCCGACCCTCATTCCGCAACGGCCCAATTCTTCATCAACGTGGCCGACAACGATTTCCTTAATTTCACTTCGCCCACACCCAACGGCTGGGGCTATGCCGTGTTCGGCAAGGTTGTGGAAGGCACCGAGGTCGTGGATAAGCTCAAGACCGTGAAAACCGGCAACAAGGGCTTCCACCAAGACGTTCCGGTCGAAGATATCGTTATCGAGAAAGCCACCATCGTTGAATAAGCTACGGCTTGCGGGCACGATCTGGATCGCCTCGGATATCCATCTGGGGCCGAATACGCCAGCCACCGCCCGCGCTTTCCACCAGTTCTTGGACAAGGCATGCGCCCAGGCGGATGCCTTGATTCTATGCGGCGACCTATTCGATGCATGGATAGGCGACGACCTTGCACTGTCCTCCCCGCCCCCATGGCTGGCCGAGACACTGGAAAAATTCCACCAGGTCGCCAAAAAAATACCGCTGTGGCTGGGTCGCGGCAACCGGGACTTCCTTATGGGGCCCGTACTGGCCGAACACGTCGGGGCCCAGGTCTTGCCCGATCAGGTTTGCCTGAATACCGATGCGGGCGCAATCCTGCTTTCGCATGGCGACGAATACTGCACCGCCGACCGCAACTACCAGCGCTTTCGACGCATCGTGCGCTGCCCTGCCGTGCAATGGCTATTTCTGAAATTAAGTCTGCGGGCTCGGCGCGGCATTGCCGACCTGGCACGCAAGCGCAGCATGGCATCCAACCGCGATAAGCCTGTAAGCATCATGGACGTAAGCCCGTCGGCCATTGAACGCGCATTCTCCAGCGTCGATGCCGACATAATGATCCACGGCCATACTCACCGGCCGGCCATGCACCGCCTTATGGTGGGCGGCAGGATGCGCAGCCGCCATGTGCTACCCGATTGGGACTATGATCACGCCGGATCCGCACGCGGCGGCTGGCTGGTTATCAATGCCGACGGCATAAGCCACGAGGACAGTCACCCTCAGCAAGCCAGGCAAACAGCCCCCGATCAGGCATCGAAGTCCAACTGAAGTCCGGCAGTATCGCCACGCTGACGCACCTGAACACGGCGTGACAGACGGCTTAGGAGATACGAGGTCATGTGGGCCGTTGCCTCGGGATCGTTTATTAATTCTTCCGCACTCGGAGCCGTATCGCGGGGCACGGGCAGCGCCTGGCCTTTATACGAAAACCGTACCCGCAAGGCATATTCATCGAAGCGCGTCGTGACGTTCAGTTCGGGCAGTTCCGGGGCTATGCGCTTACTGTGCGCCAGTAGATCGAAAGCCTGCCATGCAGCCTGCTCGGCACGCTGTACGGCGTCGCGCCGTGCGCCCCATAAACGCCCCTGATTTTCCATGAACTGGTTCAGGTCGTCGGCAGTGGTGGCGGCTAAGGTAAAGCGCTGCATGCTGCGGCGCGACGCACCCAAACGAAACAGAAAGGTCAGGGCCAAGGCCACCAGCGTGCCATTGGTCACCCCAGCCAGGTCCATGAAACCAGCCAGCGGCGCATACTCCAGGCCGGCCACAATGTAGCGATGCGACACACCCACGATCAGGCCCACGCCCAGCGCCAGGGAGCGCCTGTCGTCCAGCATGCGCGAGGCCACCAGTTTCAGACCTGCCATCAGCAGAAAAGCAGCCAAGTACAGGAGCAAGGCGGAAATCACCGGCCCCGGCACCACCAGCCACAAAATAATAAGCTTGGAACAAAACGCGGTAATCACAAGAAAAGCCGCAACCCAGTAGCCCAGGTAACGACTGGCGGAACCCGAAGTCGCCGCCAGGCCCACTGCCCCGCCGCTGGCCGATTGCGGCATCGCGTTGATGAAAGATGCCAATATGTGCGTCAGGCCTTCCGCCCGCAGCCCGCGCCCATAAGCATGCAGGTCGGGCCGATGCCAGTCGGCGTCGGCGGTGCGTTGCGCTACCGTCTGCGTGCCGACTGATATCAGGGAAAAGGTCAGTCCGATAAGAATATAAGGCAACACCAGATCCGCATCGAAAGCCCAGCCGAAAGCCGGAAGGGTGGGCATGCGCAGCCATGGCGCGGCAGAGATATAAGACAGGCTCTCGGGCTGAATCAAGCCCAGCATGCCTGCCAGCAGACTGCCCGCCAGCAAACCGAATAAGGCCGCAAACAGCCGCAAGCGCGACTTCAGCCATATATGACAGAACACCATCACAAACAAGGGGAATGCCGCTGCGGTCAGGTCGATATTGGACGCGCCGCTGCCGTCGGTGGCATGAAACAGCAGCTTCAAGCCTATCTGGCCAATGCTGACGCCGGTCAGCATCACCATCAGCCCGGCGATTTCGACGGTGAATACGCTACGCAAGCGCACAATGCATATGCTGAAGACGATTTGGCTAAGCCCGGCTATGCACACCATGCCATAGGCCAAGGGCAGGCCTCCGGGATGGTTGCTGGCCAGAAACATGACCGCAAAAACGGTGGGGGTGGCTTGCAGTGGATAATAGTAGCCCGAGCCTATGCCCCAGCGGTTCAGTATCTGCAGCAGTATCGACAAAGCACTGGCGATCAGCGAGGCGGCGGCAACATCCAGAAAGCTGCTGGACGCCAGATGAAACCCCGTTTCGTTAAGAAACAGATTGGGCACCACCAACAGGGCGCCCAAAAATGCCATTTGCTGCAGCACCAGACCCAGTGCCGTGGGAATGGGCAAACGATCATTGACCCAGTAGACAATGGATTCGGGTTTACGCATGCGTCATGGTTCTCTGTGGACTGCCCGCATTGAAATGAAAGGCGCTACGCGCTGAAGATGGTCAGATGACGGGCAGCAGCTGCATCGAGCCCGGCTCGGTTCGCCAAAGGTCGCCGGTTTCAAGATCGAACCACCAGCCATGCAAGGCCAGCGTGCCTTGCTCGACACGCTCGCTGATCCAGGGATAAGTAAGCAAATTGTGCAAGGAACCGGTAACCGCCGCTCGCTCGGCAAGTCCGGGATTTTCTTTGAGCAGCTCCAGCGAAACCTTCTGGCGCTCATCGGGCTTGTCGGCGTTCAGGTAGAGTTCGGTGGCGTTCATGGCCATCGATACCCATTCGCCGACGAATTCGCGATCCGGCGGATGGCCGTCGGCCGTGGCCAGCATGGCCTTGATGCCGCCGCACTGCGCGTGACCCAGAACAATGATGTGGTCTACCTTCAGGTCGCGCACCGCGTACTCGATCGCCGCGCCCGTGCCATGAAGGCCCGAGCCCTGCTGATAAGGAGGAACCAGGTTGGCCACATTGCGCACCGTGAACAATTCGCCGGGTTGAGCCGACAGCAACACGCCGGTATCGACCCGCGAATCACTGCACGCAATAATCAATGTGGCGGGCGCCTGGCCTTTGGTGGACAGCGCATGCATCAGCTCGGGCGAATGCTTGTAATATTCGCTGCGAAACCTGAGTACGGCCTCTTGGAAATGCGAAATATCCCTTAACTCGTTCTGGCAGCAATCGTCGGGCATGGCGTCTCGTTCCATTAAATTAGTAACAAATTTTAGCGGAAAACTACAGCAACAGGGCGATTGCGGCCATACGCCCGCAGGTCAGCGCGCAAGCAGCCAGATCAACACCACAACGCCCAAAGCAATGCGATACCAGGCAAAAGGCCGATACGTACGCCGGGACACAAAACGCAGCACGGCGCGCACTACCACCAGTGCGCTGACGAACGCTGCCAGGAAGCCCACCACGATGGCGGTCAGTTGCGTATCATCCAGCGCGCCGCTGTTGCGGTACAGATCGTATACCGTAGCCGCCAGCATGGTGGGCATAGCCAGAAAGAAAGA
>DATCYE010000240.1:0-3463 GCA_036570485.1 Pusillimonas sp.
CCGGCGGACTTGATGCCGTCAGAATGGCCGTCAGCGACTTCGGTGGCAAAGTGCTGGGCAAGCCTATTGAAGTGCTGTTTGCCGAGCACCAGAATAAGGCAGACATCGCTGCCAACCGGGCACGCCAGTGGTGGGATCAAGACAAGGTTGACCTGGTGATCGGCGGTTCGAACTCTTCGGCCTCGCTGGCAATCAGCAATATCTCCCACGAAAAAAAGAAGGTATTCATCAGTGCGGGTGCCGGTGCCGACAGCCTTACCGAAGAGGCATGCCAGCCCTATATGGTTCGCTATACCTACTCGACTTCGGCCCACGCCATCGGTACGGCTACTGCCATGGTGCGTGATGGCGGAAAAAAATGGTATTTCGTGACGGCTGATTACGCATTCGGCCATTCGCTTGAAAAGGCCAGCGCCAACGTGGTCAAGGCACAAGGCGGCGAGGTTCTTGGGGCTGTGCGCCATCCTCTTAGCACGGCTGATTTTTCGTCCTTCCTGATGCAGGCGCAAGCCTCTGGCGCAGATGTCGTTGGTCTGGCCAATGGCGGGGGCGACCTGATCAACTCCATTAAAACCGCCAAGGAATTCGGTATTGCGCAAACCATGCGCCTGGCCGGCCTGATGGTTTTTATTACCGACATTCATAGTCTTGGTCTGGAAACCACTGCGGGCATGTATCTGACTGACGGCTGGTACTGGGACAAGAACGATGCATCGCGCGAGTTCTCGAAGCGTTTCTATGAAAAGAACCAGAAAATGCCCACCACCTTCCAGGCGGGCGATTACTCGGCAACCCTGACCTATCTGAAGGCGGTTCAGGCAGCCGGCACCACCGAGGCCGATGCGGTCATGAAGCAACTGAAGACCTTGAAGATCGACGACATGTTCGCCAAGGGCTATGTGCGAGCCGACGGCACGATGGTGCACGACATGTACCTGATGCAGGTCAAGACCCCGGCCGAATCGAAAAAGCCCTGGGATTACTACAAGACGGTCGCCACGATTCCGGGTGACGAAGCTTTCGTGCCGACCAAAACCGGCGTGTGCTCGCTGATGCCGAAAAGCTGATTCAGTTCGGGCTGTTCAGTGTGCTGCCGCTTTGCCCAAGGCAAGGCGGCAGCACATCGATATTATCAATGAAGGAAAAGGTGGTTTTTAATGAGCAAGGAATGGGTTTCAGACGTCTATAGCACGATAAAGGCGATAGGCGTGCAGCAGGTTGCTTATGTGCCCGATGCAGGCCATACAGAATTGATCAAGCTATGCGATGCCGATCCCGATATTCATTCGGTATCTTTGACAACCGAAGAGGAAGGCGTAGCCATGCTGGGCGGTGCATGGTTGGGTGGCCAGAAAGGCATGATGCTGATCCAGTCCAGCGGGGTGGGTAACTGCATCAATATGCTTGCCTTGATTCAGGAATGCCGCATGCCGTTTCTGACCATCGTCACCATGCGCGGCGAATGGGGCGAATTCAATCCCTGGCAGTGCCCTATGGGGCAGTCGACGCAAGCCGCGCTGGAAAGCGCCGGCGTTTTCGTATTGCGTGCGGATGACGGCAAAGAGATTCCCGAAACGGTTCGCGCTGCCGCCTTGCTGGCGTTCAACTCGAATCGCGCGGTGGCAGTGTTGATTGGCCAGAAGGTTCTGGGCATTAAAGATTTTAATAAGTGAGCGAACGTCATGAGCCTTACAACAACGACCACATTGAACCGGCGCAAGAGCGTTGCGCAAATACTGGCCCATCGGGGCGATGCCCTGCTTGTGGCAAGCCTGGGTAATCCTACATACGATACCTCCGCGGCCGGCGACGATCCGCGTAATTTCTATGTTTGGGGAGCCATGGGCGGCACTTGCATGGTGGGTTTGGGATTGGCATTGGCCCAGCCCGATCGGCAAGTTCTGGCTTTTGTCGGCGATGGTGAAATGCTGATGGGCATCGGCTCGTTCGCCACGATCGCCGTGAAGCAGCCCAAGAACCTGAAAATCATCGTCATTGATAACGAGCATTACGGCGAGACGGGCATGCAGCCGGCTCACTCCGGGCGCGGCGTCGACATTGCGGGAATCGCCGCTGCCTGCGGTTTTCCAGCTGCATACACGATTTCAACCCAAGACGAATTGGATCAGAAGGCCGAGGCTATCTGCACCAAGCCCGGACTGGAATGCATTGTTGTGAAAGTTCTGGCCTCGGTCGAGCCCAGCTCGCTGCCATCGCGCGACGGCCCATATTTGCGCAGCCGTTTTCGCGAAGCGGTCCTGGGCCAAGGCAAAGGCGGACACAATTAATAATTGCGCCTTCTGCGCAATTATCAGAAAGGAAGTAGATCATGAGCAAGCAGTTTGGTAATTTTATTGATGGCAAATGGGTCGATAGCGACCAGGCCATCGAAAACATCAACCCATCCGATACGCGCGATGTCATCGGCAGCTACGCCAGTGCGTCCGCAGAGCAGATGACTGCGGCAGTGGCGGCGGCCCGTCGGGCATTGCCGGCATGGTCCGCCACGACCACCCAGTTTCGCAGCGATATTCTCGCCCGCGTCTCAGCCGAAATGAGTGCACGCAAAGAAGAGCTGGGCGAACTGGTTTCCCGCGAAGCAGGAAAAACACGTGCGGAAGGCCAGGGCGAGGTCATGCGTGCTGCTCAGATCTTCCATTTCTTTTCTGGCGAGGCCGTGCGTTACGGCGGTGAAAACCTGCCCTCCACCCGACCCGATATCGGCATTCAAATAAGCCGGGACCCGGTGGGTGTGGTTGCAGCCATTACTCCGTGGAATTTTCCCATTGCCATTCCGGCCTGGAAATTGGCGCCCGCGCTGGCCTTCGGCAACACCGCCGTCCTGAAGCCTTCAGAGTTCACACCTGCAATTGGTGTAGAGCTGATGAAGATTCTGGAGCGTAGCGGGGCACCCGCAGGTGTCGTCAACCTGGTGAACGGCACGGGTGGGGCAGCGGCGCAAGGTCTATTGCAAGGCATCGACGCTGTCAGCTTCACGGGCAGTGTGGCAACGGGTCATAAGGTGGCGCAGGCCGCCGTAAGCCGCATGATACGAGTGCAGCTTGAAATGGGCGGCAAAAATCCTTTGGTGGTGCTCGACGATGCCGATCTGGACGTGGCTGTCGAATGCGCGCTGAATGGCGCTTTTTACTCGGCCGGCCAGCGCTGCACGGCTTCGAGCCGCCTGATCATTGCCGAAAATATTCACGACCGGTTTGTGCAAGCGCTGCAAAAGCGTATGCAGGCCATTAAGGTTGGGCCGGCGCTGGCTGCCGACACAACGATAGGGCCTGTCATCAACCAGTCCCAGCTCGACAAGATTCTGGAATACATCGAGATCGGCAAAAAAGAAGGCGGGAATCTTCTTCAGGGCGGCAAGCAGCTTGAAGCTGCCACGCCCGGTTATTACATGGCGCCCACTTTGTTTACGGAAACGGCCAATTCCATGCGCATCAATCGCGAA
>DATCYE010000241.1:0-3684 GCA_036570485.1 Pusillimonas sp.
ATCGCGCCCCTACCCAGGATATTCGTTTCGTTCTTAAAGAACTGGCCGATCTGGATGGTGTTCTTGCCTTGCCGGGGTTCGAAGAAGTCTCGCAAGACCTGGTTGATGCGGTGCTCGAAGAGAACGCGCGCTTCGTGGAGCAGGCCATTGCGCCGCTTAATCGCGATGGGGATACGTCTCCGGCCAAATGGTCGGACGGCAGGGTGACGACCTCGCCTGGTTTCAAGCAGGCTTTCAGTGAGTTTGCGCAGGGCGGCTGGCAGGGGCTGCAACATGAACAGGAATGGGGGGGACAAGGCCTGCCCAAGCTGGTTGGCGCGCCGGCCAGCGAAAACATCAATGCGGCCAACCTGGCATTTTCTTTGTGCCCTTTGCTGACCGATGGCGTTATCGAAGCCTTGACCACAGTGGGCACCAAAGACCAGCAGTCGGTTTTCATCCCACCCATGCTTGAAGGTCGTTGGACGGGCACCATGAATCTGACCGAGCCGCAAGCCGGTTCGGACCTTGCGTTGCTCACCACCCGGGCGGCCAAGCAGGACGACGGCAGTTACCGGCTTTCCGGCCAAAAAATCTTCATCACCTATGGTGAGCACGATATGGCGGAAAACATCGTGCACCTGGTGCTGGCCCGCACCCCAGACGCGCCCAAGGGGGTCAAGGGTATTTCATTGTTCATCGTTCCCAAGTTCCTGGTCAACGACGACGGTTCGTTGGGCGCACGCAATGATGTCTGGTGTGCTTCGCTAGAGCATAAGCTGGGCATACATGGCAGCCCGACCGCTGTGCTTTTGTACGGATCGGGCAAGGGCGACGTGGGTGAAGGCGCTGTCGGCTACCTTATCGGCGAAGAGAATCGCGGTCTGGAATATATGTTCATTATGATGAATGCGGCGCGTTACGCGGTTGGCATTCAAGGAATAGCCCTGTCTGAGCGTGCGCTGCAGCGCGCTACCGCCTATGCCAACGAGCGCTTGCAAGGGCAGGCACTGGAAGGCTCCGACGGGCCGGTAGCCATTGAAAATCACCCCGATGTGCAGCGCATGCTGCTGACCATGAGGGCTCTGACTGAAGGTACGCGAGCAGTGGCTTATGTTGCAGCGGCGGCCTGCGATAAGTCGCGTCGGCATGCCGATCCGGCCGAGCGCGCCAGGAATAAGGCGCTGTACGAATATTATGTGCCGGTGGTCAAAGGTTTTTCCACCGAAACGTCGGTAGAGGTCGCCTCTTTGGGCGTGCAGGTACACGGGGGCATGGGTTTCATCGAAGAAACCGGCGCAGCACAGTATTACCGCGACGCCCGCATACTGCCTATTTACGAGGGCACGACGGCAATACAGGCCAACGATTTTATTGGACGCAAATTGCTGCGCGACGGCGGCGCCGTGGCCAAGGCACTGGCACAAGAGATGCGCGCCACGGTGCAGCAGCTTGAACAGGCGGCCGCCAAAGGTGGCGCCGATGCCGACGGCCTGGCCCTGATCGCGCGACGGCTGGGCTTGGCAACAGATGCCTATGAGCAGGCCGCAGGCTTTATGCTGGCCAACGCCCGCACTGACTTGCGGGCGCTTTTCATGGGCAGTGTTCCGTATTTGATGCTGGCGGGTGTGGTGCATGCCGGCTGGCAAATGGCCCGCGCGGCGCTGGCCTGCGTGGAAGGCGTAGCGGCGGGCACGGCAACGGACCTGCATCGCCAGAAGTTCGCAACAGCGGTGTTTTACGCCGCCCACATCTTGCCGCGCGCCGATTCACTGTCGAGCGCCATTCAAGAAGGGGGGCTTGCAAACCGGTATGCTTCTACGGTAATCGGTGCATAAGGTTATACGAATATCTTATTTCCTTAAGCTTGCTTATGTTGCCACAATATAAGGCATACCTTTTCTGTGTGTTGTTTTACTTAGAGAGCTGCCATGACAACTTTGCGTCTGGGCGATACCGCCCCTGATTTCGAGCAGGATTCTTCCATCGGGAAAATCCGTTTCTACGACTACCTGGGCGATAGCTGGGGGGTGCTTTTTTCGCACCCGGCCGACTTCACGCCTGTTTGCACCACTGAACTTGGGTACACCGCCATTGTGTCGGGCGAGTTCGCCAAACGTAATGCCAAAGTCATTGCTGTGTCGGTGGACGATGCCGAATCGCACCGTAAATGGATAGAAGACATCAACGATACCCAGAAGACCAAGGTGGAATACCCCATTTTGGCCGACGAGGATCGCAAGGTATCCACGCTGTACGACATGATCCACCCCAATGCCAGCACAACGGCCACGGTGCGTTCGGTCTTCATCATCGATCCGTCGCGCAAGGTGCGTCTGACGCTGACCTACCCGGCCAGCACCGGCCGCAATTTCAACGAGATCCTGCGCGTGCTCGATTCCCTGCAGCTTACCGACAGCCACAGCGTGGCAACGCCGGTCAACTGGGAAGACGGCGACGACGTCATCATCGTTCCTTCCATTAAGGATGAAGCCGTCCTGAAGGAAAAATTCCCCAAGGGCTATACGGTTGTGCGTCCATACCTGCGCATCACGCCCCAGCCCAACAAGTAAGCAGTATCGCTTCTGCCGGGCGCCGGGTTTGAACCCCGGCGCCCGGATTGAATCCGCCCAAGCAGGCAAGCCCCTTTCGGGGAGGCCCGCTTGGGCGGATTTTTGCTTTGAGGAAACGGGCTCAGCCTGATGTGGATGCGTCTTTTGTCTTCAGCCGCCAAAGGCGAAAAGCGGTGTTTTACCTACAAATGAAATAAGTGCTTGCAAAAACAGCTGGTATTTTATACAGTACGTTTATGGAATAACTGTTTTTTTAAACAGTGTTGTGTTGCAGCTTTTCCGGCGGACAGCATGCAGCAGATGATCATAAAACCAGCCGCCGCTTTTTGTGCGAGAAAAACAATGCAAGCTCATCACCCCAAAAAACTTCCTTCCAAATGGCCTTTTCCCGCCCGGCGCAGCCAGGGCAAGTCGGGCGGTCTAACTCGTGGAGCCATGGTGGCCGACATCTGCCTAGTTGCGGCATGGGGGGCAAGTATCCCCGGCCTTATGTGGCTGGGTGTGGCGGGGGGCTTTTAAAAGTTCAGGTTTCCCCGTATAATGGCAGGCTTTGCTAACTCATCCTCTGACTGGCTAGGCGCAATAGAGCGCGCCTTTGGTTGAACAACATTTGTTTTAGTTGGGCAACATACCCGTAACTGTAGTTGTTGCACAGTTGCATAAAAAAACGCCTGCATCAAGATGAAACCTGGAGTGTTCGTTGTGAACCTGATCGAAACTATTGAACAAGAAGAAATCGCGCGCCTTACCGGCGGCGAAGCCAAACCCGTATTTGGTCCTGGCGATACCGTTATCGTTAATGTAAACGTCGTTGAAGGCACCCGCAAGCGTGTGCAGGCATACGAAGGCGTTGTTATCGGCAAGCGTAATCGCGGCCTGAACTCGTCCTTTATCGTCCGCAAGATTTCGTCGGGCGAAGCAGTCGAACGTACTTTCCAGCTGTATTCCCCGCAGATTGCCAGCATTGAAGTAAAACGCCGTGGCGATGTACGCCGTGCTAAACTTTACTATCTGCGCAGCCGTTCGGGTAAAGCCGCTCGCATCAAAGAGAAACTGGTTCGCAAGTCGGCCAAGAAGGTCGCTGCCGAATAAGCAGCGCATCTCCCGATGCAAATCAACAAAGGCACCTGAT
>DATCYE010000242.1:0-3580 GCA_036570485.1 Pusillimonas sp.
CTTTCGCTTTCATTCTGCCTACAACGTATGCCGACTAGAACCTGAGAAGGGGAAGAGGGATATACAGGCACTTATTATGCAAGTATAGCTGCTGGATAATTTCATCGTCAATGTGAGCTTGCATGATATCCAGGTCAAGCCGCATTTTGTTGACTAACGACCCCACAGTACGTCGGGTTGGCCGGCGGCGCGGTTTAGGGCGCGGGCCAGGACGAAGCATAGGTCGGACAGGCGGTTCAGATATTGTTTGACGGGTTCGTTTACGGTGCCGCCGTTGTCGGTCTTATCTAGCGTAATCACGGAGCGTTCGGCGCGGCGGCATATGGTGCGGGCCATGTGGGCCAGGGCTGCGGCGCGGGTGCCGCCGGGCAGGATGAATTCTTCCAGCTTGCCCAGCTCGGCGTTGTGCAATGCCAGTGCTTCTTCCAGGAAGAGCACGTGTTCGTTCTTGAGCGCGACATGGCCGGGTATGCACAGTTCTGCGCCCAGGTCGAACAGGTCGTTTTGGGCGCGGGCAAGCAAGGTGTCTATGGCCGGCGGCAGGGCTTCGCTGCGCAGCAGGCCGATGGCGCTGTTCAGTTCGTCGACGTCGCCCATGGCGGCGATGCGGGGGGCGTCTTTGTCGACGCGGCTGCCATCGCCTAGGCCCGTTGTGCCTTTGTCTCCGGTGCGTGTGGTGATGACGGATAGTCGTGTAGCCATGGTGTTTGTCCTGTGTTTATGTGGCGGCCAGGCGGTGCAAGGCTGAGCCGGTGACGCGCACGATGCGCCATTCGGGTAAGACGTCTGCGCCCAAGTATTTGTAGAAGTCGATGGCGTTTTGGTTCCAGTCGAGCACGGTCCATTCGAAGCGGCCGCAATCTTGTTCTATGGCCAGTCGGGCCAGATGCTTAAGCGCCATTTTGCCTACGCCTTGGCCGCGATGGGCGGGTTGTACGTATAGGTCTTCCAGATACAGGCCGCGCTTGTCCAGGAAGCTGGAGTAGTTGTGAAACCACATGATGTAGGCCACGGGCAGGTCAGGCTGATCCTGGGTATGGGCGATCAGGCAGTGGGCTTTGATCCGGGGGCCAAAGAAGCTTGCAAGCAGGCTTGCTTCGGTAGCCTTGAAGATGTCGGTCAGCTTTTCGAATTCGGCCATTTCACGCATCAGGGCCAGAACATGGGGGATGTCGGCTTGGCGGGCGGGGCGCAATTGGTAAGAGGGTGTGGCGTCGGACAAGCTTGTTCCTTGGTTTGGCGTTATGCTTGAAGCGTATTAATTGGGAGTTTAGCTTATGGGTTTTACGAATCGACAGCGTCTGCGAGCTTTGGCGGCAGCCATTGCGCTGACTTCGTTTTATTCGGTTGCTGCGCAGGCGCAAGAGGCGAGCGCGTCGGGCGAGGTGCGCCGGGTTGACGCGGCGGCCGGCAAGATCACCATCAAGCATGGCGCGATCGCCGATCTGCAGTTGCCCGCCATGACGCTGGTCTATCGAGCCGATCCAGCGCTACTGGCGGCCATCAAGCCGGGCGATAAGGTCAAGTTCACGGCCAAGCGCGAGGGCGGCCAATACGTGATTACAGAAATATCCAAGTAAATGGGCGCCCTGAAATCAGGCGCCCATTTACATTTACGCGGCAAACAGCGGCAAAGACTTTAAGCCGGGCCTTTGCAGACGCTTGCAGTGTCCGCAGACCGCTATAGCACGTAGCGCGCCAGGTCTTGGCTGCTGGCGGCTTCCTCCAGCTTGGCGTTCACATAAGCGGCATCGATGACGACGGTCTTGCCGCTGCTGGCGGTAGCATCGAACGATAAGTCTTCCAGCAATTTTTCCATGACGGTGTATAGGCGGCGCGCGCCGATGTTCTCGGTGCGTTCGTTTACATCGAAGGCCAGTTCGGCCAGACGCTGTATGCCTTCGTCGGTAAAGTCCAGCACCACGTCTTCGGTGCCTAGCAAGGCTTTGTATTGCTTGGTCAGCGACGCGTCGGTGTCGCACAATATGCGCACAAAGTCCTGGGCGGTCAGCGAGTCGAGCTCGACGCGTATGGGAAAGCGCCCTTGCAATTCGGGTATCAGGTCGGACGGACGCGATAGGTGGAAGGCGCCCGAGGCGATGAACAAAATGTGATCGGTGCGGACCACACCGTATTTGGTGTTGACGGTGGTGCCTTCGACCAGCGGCAGCAGGTCGCGCTGCACGCCTTGGCGCGAGACATCGCCGCCGCCGTGTTCCTGGCGTGTGGCGATTTTGTCGATCTCGTCCAGGAACACAATGCCGTTCTGCTCGGCGTTGGCTACAGCCACTGTGCGCAGGTCTTCTTCGTTGATGCGGCGGCCGGCCTCTTCTTCGGTCAGCAGCTTGAAGGCTTCCTTGACCGACATTTTCCGGGGCTTCTTTTTGTCGCGGCCCAGGCCGGCGAACATGCCCTTGAGCTGTTCGGTCATTTCCTCCATGCCGGGAGGCGCCATGATCTCCATTTGCGGTGCAATCTGTGCGACTTCGATTTCAATCTGCATGTCGTCCAGCTTGCCTTCGCGCAGGCGCTTGCGGAAGGTCTGGCGCGCGGTGTTCTCTTCGCGCTCGGGTTCGCCGTGGGCGTTGCGGGCCGGCGACACCAGGACGTCCAGGATGCGGTCTTCGGCGGCATCTTCGGCCTGGGTGCGCACGCGGCGCATTTCGACGTCGCGGGTCTGCTTGACCGAGATTTCGACCAGGTCGCGGATGATGGTGTCTACGTCGCGGCCGACATAGCCCACTTCGGTGAACTTGGTGGCCTCGATCTTGATGAAGGGGGCGTTGGCCAGTTTGGCCAGGCGGCGCGCGATTTCGGTCTTGCCTACACCGGTGGGCCCTATCATGAGGATGTTCTTGGGGACGATTTCGTTGCGCAGCGGCTCGGCCACTTGCTGGCGGCGCCAGCGGTTGCGCAGGGCGACCGCCACGGAGCGCTTGGCGCGATCCTGTCCGACGATGTTCTTGTCGAGTTCGGAGACGATTTCTCCGGGAGTCATGTTGGTGGCAGACATAGCTTGGCTTTACTCAGGTATGTGGGTGGCGGCGGCATCGAACAGGGCGATGCGCGCGGCTTAAAGTGTTTCGACGATGTGGTTCTGGTTGGTGTAGATGCACAGGTCGCCTGCGATTTCCAGGGACTTCTTGACGATATCGGCCGGGGCCATGTCGGTGTTGTGCAGCAATGCCAGCGCGGCCGATTGGGCATAGGCGCCGCCCGAACCGATGGCGGCCAGGCCGTGCTCGGGTTCCAGCACGTCGCCATTGCCGGTCAGGACCAGAGTATGGTCTTTGTCGGCAACGATAAGCATGGCTTCCAGGCGGCGCAGCACGCGATCGGTGCGCCAGTCTTTGGTCAGCTCGACGGCCGAGCGCATCAGGTTGCCCTGGTGTTTTTCCAGCTTGGCTTCGAAGCGTTCCTGAAGGGTAAAGGCATCGGCCGTGGCACCGGCGAAACCGGCCAGGATTTTGTCTTGGTAAAGGCGGCGTATTTTGCGGGCCGTACCCTTGATGACGATGTTGCCCAGGGTGACTTGGCCGTCTCCGCCTAGCGCGACGTCGTTACCGCGGCGGACACAAAT
>DATCYE010000243.1:0-2531 GCA_036570485.1 Pusillimonas sp.
GTAAACACGCTTTCGGCCGAAACCAGCATTCTTTGCATGGCGCTGGCAATATTGGTGAGCCGCTTCATGGGATCGAAAATCTGGCCCAACGCCGCCATGAAAGCAGCAAAACTGCCTACTGTAAGACCCTGATTATTGGCCTGATACAAAGCCACGGCAATAACGGCGGCCACCGACAAGGCAATGGAAAACTGCGACAAGGGCGACATAGCCGCATCGGCGCTGGCCGCGCGCATGGCAAAACGGCGCAGACGCCCATTTACGTATTCGAAACGGCCCGATTCGCGCTCGTAGCCGTCGAATAGCTTGATTACGCGCTGACCGTCGATACCCTCGCGCACGACACGCGTAAGCTCGGCATTCATCCCTATGGTGTCGCGATTAATGCGCCGCAGCCGCTTGATGAAAATGCGCGCGATCACCGTTGAGACGGGCAACATGACCAGTACGATCAGGGTCAGTTGCCAGGACATATACAGCAGGACGCACAATAGCGCCACGACCACGAGTGATTCGCGCACGACCACGGTGATGACTTCGGTCGCCAGGCCGGTTACGGTACCCGCATCAATCGTAAAGCGATTAAGCAGGCGCCCTGAGTCGCCGCGCTTGAAGTCTTCATCGGACAGGCCCAGCAGCCGCGTGAACATTTCCTTGCGTAAACCCAGCAGCATATTGTTGGCCACCCAAGCCAACAGATACGTGCTGGCGTAACTGCATATGCCGCGCAAGAGCATCAAACCCACGACAGCCAGAGGAATGGACCATATATACGAAGGCTTGGCCCCCGAAAATCCATCGTCCAGCAGGGGTTTCATGATAATGGCCAACGTGGGCTGGGTAGCCGCGGCAACACTGACCAGCAGCACGGCCACGATGACGGCTTTCCAGTAAACACCCAGGCGGCTGTAGATTCGGCGCCACAAGTCGAGCTTGACGGGGTCCGAGCGGGACGATGCGGCTTCAGTGGCAGACTTCAACAATAAACTCGCTTATATACTATTAGGTGCATCATTTTACCGTTCCTTCGCTGCCCGTCGATTACGGGCTTTAATCATCATACAGCCCCAAGCCCGCCTCTTTGCCCATGACTATCCCTTCCGCCATTTATGTACGTCTGCCCAACTGGATCGGCGATGTCTGCATGAGTCTTCCCAGCCTGCATGCCTTGCTGGACACAGCCATTCCCCTGGTGGTTTGCGCCAGGCCCTGGGCGAAAGACCTGCTGGCAGGCTACAAGCTGCAGGGTTTCGTAGAAATGACGGGCCATTGGCGACAAGACAGGGCGGCCGTTCAACAATATAAAAAGAAGGCGCAGCATGCCCATCCGCGCGGCTTGCTGCTGCCCGACTCTCTGTCCAGCGCCATGGTCTTCAAGTTCGCCGGCATCCCCAGCGCCGGATACCGTGACGATGGCCGCAGCCTTATTTTGCGCTGGCCCATAAGCAAGCCGCCGGATAGCCTGCATGCCGTGGAATCCTGGCATCATGCAACCAGCCAGGCACTAAAGCGCTGGAATCTTCCCATCCACCCCCTATCTGCAAAAAAAACGCTAGGGTTGCGGCTTGCAGACAGACACGGCACCGAAGCCATGCAGACTATAGACGCAGCCGGGCTGGAGCCGGGCCAATTCATATTGATCGCACCCACCGCGACGGGATTGCACCGTGGCAAGATCAAGGTATGGCCACACTTCGACGCCCTGACCCGGCGCCTGCAAGAACGCGGCCATATCGTTGCCATGTGTCCGCCCCTCGCCGAAGCCGAGGCCGCCCGGCGCAATGCACCTACAGCCATTTGCCTGCCGGCCTTGAAACTGGGTGCGTTTGCTACACTCACTCAATTTGCCGCGCTGGTCGTATGCAATGATTCGGGGGTTTCACACTTGGCCGCCGCCGCTCACGCCCGGCAACTGACCTTGTTCGGCGTCACCCAGCGCGAACGCACTGGCCCGTGGTCCGATAACGCCACCTGCCTGGGCTCCGCCCACGCATGGCCTTCGCTGGAACAGGCCGAACAGCAGATACTTGAGCTTCTGCCCGAAAAAATTGAACTCTGACGCATGACAATTTCGAGCTTCCTGACCAACCTGGTAATACCGCTGAACTTGTGCATAACCCTGTTGCTGATTGCAGCCGTGCTGTTCATGTTGCGTTGGCGCAAGACGGCTTTTTTCATTGCAGCCTCGGGTTTGGGATGGGCACTGTTCTGGTCGTTGCCCGCATCGTCGCTCTGGGCCGGCGGACGCCTGGAGCAACTATATCCGCACAGACCTGTCATGGCGCTACCCACCGCTCAGGCCATTGTCGTGCTGGGCGGCAGCACCGCTAACGGTCGGCAGAACTGGTTTGAACCCTATGACAGCACCACGGCTTCCGCGCGCGTCGATACCGCCGCCGTCCTATACAAAGCCAAGCGCGCTCCGCTGATCATACTTTCAGGCGCGGCCCTTGAAGGCAGTACCAGCGAAGCCCAGATGATGGCCAACTCGCTGAAGGAGGACGGCATCCCGGACAGTGCCATGGTGCTGG
>DATCYE010000244.1:0-1671 GCA_036570485.1 Pusillimonas sp.
GACGCGGTCTCGGCCAGCGGCGACGAAATGCCCGCCCTGCAATGGTGGCTGTTGCCCGGCCTGGTCCTGCTGGATCCGGCGCCGATCGCCAATCCGGCTGTCATCGCGCCCTCGGCGGCCAACTGGGGCCGCCTGCTGCACTGGATGATGCGTTCGCGGCGCCGCGAACCACTCAATGGGCTGGTTCTTTCGTTCAGCACCGCCTGGCTGTCCAATACCGGCGACGCCGCGCTGGCCGACGCCGGCCAGGCGCTGCGCAAGCGCCTTGATGAACTCACACGCGTCTACAACGCCCGCATGCCCGTGTACATCGTGCTGACCAACTGCGAATCGATGCACGGTTTCGCCACCTGGGCGCAAGCTCTCGCCGAAAGCACCGGCAAGCAGGCAATGGGCTACGTGAACAAAGGCACGCTGACCAGCATCGGTGAATTCATCGACGGTGCGTTCGGACACATCGTGGAGCGCATGCGCGACCTGCGCGTGCTGCAAGGCATTCACGAGCATCCGTCGCGCGACGCGTTCGGTTTACCCGAACGCATGGTTGCGCTGGCGGACCGGCTGGACAAGGTGCTGCGCCCCGCATTCCAGGCCACGCCTTATGCCGAAACACCGCTGCTGCGAGGCCTGTTCCTGACCAGCCGCCGCCTGCGCGGAGACGATCATGGGGCGGACTGGTTCAGCGCCGGCCTGCTCGACGATGTCCTGCCCGCCCAACGCAATGCATGGCAGCCCCTGGAGCGCTGGCGCCACTGGCGTCGGCTGCTGCGCCACGCCGCCGTTGCGGGCTGGCTGCTGATATGCGTGGGAGCAGGCATATTCCTGCTTCAAGCCGCCCAGACCGCCAAGACCCAGCTAGCGCTTGCCGCGAAAGGCACGATTCCCGGCGCGGCCAACTTCTCGGGCGGCATATCGACCGACATGCATTCCCTGCATGCCATTCGCCATGCCATTCGCTCCCTGGATGCGCGCTCCGGATGGGAAAAGCACTGGATGCCCTATCAAAGCCATGTCACCTACGCACAGACAAGGCTCGAACAAGCCTATACCGACGCCTTCTACCGTCAGGTGCTGGCCACCAATCTGAACCCCCTGTTGGCGGATGCTCTTGACGGCACAAAGACGGGCCAGCCCGACGCGGCCACCTTGGCCCTGGCGCAGAACCTGGTTCGCCGCATCAATTTGCTGGATGCAAGACTGGACAACCAGAACCTGTCCAAACTGCCGTCACCCGGCCCCGAGCTTACGGCATTGATGCCCGCAATCCAGCAAGGTACCTTGAGCCCGGTCGATGGGCTTTTATTCGGCGTCATGTACCGCGATTATCTGACCTGGCAGAAAAATACGTATCTGCTGACCGATGAACAGCACGCACTGCAAAAGGCCTTGAGCAATCTAAGCCTGGCTTCCCGGCCTATCCAATGGATATATACATGGGCGTCGCTGCAGCCGCAACTGCAGCCCATGCGCATGACGGATTTCTGGGATATCCCGCAAACCTCCGGCATGGCCGAAGTGCCCGCGGCCATGACACTCAAGGGCAAACAGGCTGTGACGGCGTTCCTGCATGAACTTGCACGCGCAAGCGGCAACGCCCAGGCCTGGAATCAACGCGACGCCCAATACCAGCAATTGTTCCTGAACGAAGGCCTGCAACGCTGGTATGCCTTC
>DATCYE010000245.1:0-2485 GCA_036570485.1 Pusillimonas sp.
CAAAAGACGATAGCTGCACTTAAAGCGGACAGCGTGCGCAAGCTGCTGGAAGGCAATGGCTTCGTTATTGTCGGATCGTCGCGGGAAGACCTGGGCAAACTGCTGATCTCGGAACAAAAACGCTGGGCCGACGTGGTCAAAAAGACCGGCTTCAAGATCAACTGATCGCGTGTAGCGCAGTAGCCAGGCGCGGCAATACCCGCCTGGCATTCGCCGCGCTTGCCTGCACAACATGCTCGCGCGACACAGCGCGCAAATCGGCCAGAACATCGGCGATACGCGCTACTTGGCCCGGCTCGTTCCTGGCCGGCGGCGCGCCTGGAGCGCCCAGCCAAGCCGGAGGAATATCCGGCGCATCCGTTTCCAGCACCAGAGTTTCCATGGGCAGCTGAGTTGCCAGCCGCCGTATCTGCAAGGCGCGCTCGAAAGTCATGGCACCGCCGAAACCCAAGGCGAACCCCAATGCAATGAACTGCTCCGCCTGCTGGAAGCTGCCATTAAAGGCATGCGCAATACCGCCTATGCTGCGGCGCGGCCTTAGGTGCTTAAGCAAAATATCTTGCGAGCGCCGCACATGCAACAGCAGTGGCAAGCCATAGCGCTCGGCCAGATCCAGTTGTGCCGCGTAGAACAGCTCTTGCTTTTCACGCATGGCGGGTTCTTTCAAGTTGGGCAGGAAAAAATCCAGGCCGATCTCGCCTATCGCAACAAAGCGCGGATCGTCCAGCGATTGCTGGACGCGCAGCTCCAGCTCAACCAGGTCGGACTCAGTGGCGTCGGGTACGCAAATGGGATGTATGCCCAAGGCATAGACACCGCCCTTGAAGGAGTGCGCCAGATCGCGCACCACATCGAAATTGGATAAAGCCACAGCAGGAATCACGATGGCGCCAACGCCCTGCTCCGCTGCGCGTTGGATAACGGCCTGGCGATCGGCGAGAAACTCGGACGCATCCAGATGGCAATGTGTATCGATCAGCATGGGCATCCCCTTCGGACCGCAGTGCCGGCAAGCCCTATTGACTGGCCGATGACAGCGGCGGCGTTTCAGAATCGGTCAAGCGGCCCTTATCCATGGCCAGACGCCGGTGTGCCAACGCTGCCAGAGCTGGATCGTGCGTAACGATGGCAAACGCCGTACCGAACTCGCGATTCACGCGCACCAGCAGATCGAACATGCTTTCAGCCGTGTAGCGATCCAGATTGCCTGTGGGCTCATCGGCCAACACGCAAGTTGGACGAGTAA
Organism: Pusillimonas sp.; assembly: GCA_036570485.1. GTDB lineage: Bacteria > Pseudomonadota > Gammaproteobacteria > Burkholderiales > Burkholderiaceae_B. The sequence continues at coordinate 1,247 of DATCYE010000245.1, forward strand.
CCAGCGCACGCGCCAGTGCCACGCGCTGCCGCTCGCCGCCCGATAGCTGCCCGGGGTAATGGTCGATGCGTTCGGCCAGCCCTACCTCTTCCAGCACGATCTGCGCCTGCTCACGTGCTTGATTACGATTTTGGCGGCGCACGATCAACGGCATGGCCACGTTATCCAGGGCCGAAAACTCCGGCAACAGATGATGGAACTGGTACACGAAACCCAGGCTACGGTTACGCAACTGGCTACGCTGCTTTTCCGAAAGCCCCTGCGTCGGCTCACCGTTGATCAGCACCGTGCCCGAAGTGGGCTGATCCAGCAGGCCCAGGGTATGCAGCAAAGTGCTTTTTCCGGAGCCCGATGCGCCCACGATGGCGACCATTTCTCCTTGATCGACATGCAGGCTGACGTCGCGCAGCACCTCTATGGTTTGCCCACTCTCGTTATAGGTCTTGACCAGATTTCGCGCGGCGAGCGCATGGACGGCGACGGTATCAGTCATGACGCAGAACCTGTGCGGGTTGCAAGCTGGACGCGCGCCAGCTTGGATAAAGGGTTGCCAGCAGCGACAGCACCAGCGAAGTGGCCGCCACGACGGCAATATCGGCAAGCTGCGGGTTGGAAGGCAGTTCGCTAATAAAATAAATTTGCTGCGGTAAGAATTGCACGCCCAGCAAGCGCTCTATAAAAGGCACGATGACATCAATGTTGTAAGCGATAAGCATGCCGAAACCCACGCCCAACACTGTGCCGACCACACCTATAAGAGACCCTTGCACCAGAAAAATACGGGCGATTTCGCGCGGCCCCGCCCCAAGCGTGCGCAGTATGGCAATGTCGGAGCGCTTATCCTTTACCGCCATGACCAGCGAAGACAGCAGGTTAAAGGCCGCCACGGCAACGATCAAGGCCAGTATCAGGAACATCATGCGCTTCTCGGTCTGCACGGCGGCAAACCAGGTACGGTTGTTCTGGGTCCAGTCTTGCGCCTGCACAAAAGGCGGCAGCGCCTGGCTCAGTTGCCGGGCCACCAGCGGCGCCTGCTGCATATCGGCGATGCGCAGCCGCACACCGCTGGTGCCGCTGTCGCGGAAAACTTTGGCTGCGTCCTGGTAATTGATGAAGGCCAGCGAGGCATCGTATTCGTAATAGCCCGACGAGAATATGCCCGATACCGTGAATTGCCGCATGCGCGGCGTAAAGCCGGCAGGTGAAATCGAGCCCTGCGGCGCCAGCACCAGAACGGTA